>NZ_JACKZK010000020.1:0-118745 GCF_014230245.1 Pseudomonas sp. MSSRFD41
AGAATTTTCTTCATTTTATGACCAATAAGTACTGATTATGAGAGGTGTAAGCAACCATCGACGGCTAAGAGGCATTGAGCCATCAAATCGTTCAATGAAATTTTCACCTGTCACTTTTAACTTATGATTTGGCCGATTCTACCTATCCTACTCCTACCTAACCCGCTCGGGAAAACTCAAAAAGCGTGGAGTTAGGGCCCAGATTTGATCATCTCCAGAAACGAGAAACCCCGCTCAGTGGCGGGGTCTGGTCCACCCCTCATCCCAGCCCCCAAAAGAGAGGGATGGAGGACTGGGTATGAGGAATGGCGGCCGGATGATGCCAAACAAGGATCAACCGGGCAACAAAAAGCCCGACTCAATGGCCGGGCTTTTTATGATCACTCCTCAACACGCGCAGGAATGACAGGATGGGTGAATAATGCGACATGGCGACATGACATTGCAAGCCCTTTTGAGGGCCTTTTTTAGGCCGCCTCTCCTGACAGCACGCCAACCGCTTCGAGCATGTGCTGAGCCTCGACCAGGGCCTCGTCCACCATCGACTCCAGGTGGTCGCGGATCGCCTTACTCCAGCGCTGGTAAGTGCGCTCGGTGAGCCCCTGCGAATCCCAGGTGGTCATGTCGTAATTCGACTCGGCCAGGACGATCATTTCGCCAGGCTTCGACTCGGCCACGGCCCGAGCATGCCTGTTAGCACGAGCGACAGATTCAGCAGCCGCCTTGTTGCGCCACTCCCACTGCCCATCCCTCTCTTCTTCACGCGGCGCCGGCGCTTTCACTTCGGAAACCTTGCGCTGAATGCCTTTGGATTGTTGCGGTACCGCCCAGACGAGCACGGCCTGCTGGGTGAACCGCTTCGGCGCTGGAGTTGGGACCACTGCGACCAGGCGCCCGATTGAGTCGATCTTCCGCCCCCGGTGCGTGCTGTACTTCGCCACCAGGGCATTCCAGTGCCGCGGACTGAGCTGGGCGTGTAGCAGCTTGTGCACGATGCAGTCTGCCAGCAGGGCAGCATCCTTGCCGGATATCTCACCTTTCTGCTTAGCCATCTGGACCTTCGGTTCGAAGTCGCAGCCACCTGCGCTGTTGATGGTCTCGGCGGCCAGTGCACGCACCACCGCTGATATGACATTGTGGTAGTTCATGCTGCTTCCCTCTTCAATTCCTTGATCTTGGCTTTGTATTCGGCCTTGATGGCCTGCAGGTCTTCGATGCTCAGGCGCAGGGCCTTATGAGGGCCTTCCAACCACTCGACCCGATCGGCGCCGATGCGTTTCACCAGGCGGATTCGATACTCGACTGCATTCCCGGACAGGTTCCGGTTGCACTTCACGCACTGGCGGTGGACGTTCAGCGGCTCGAAGCGGAGCTCCGGGCAGGCGCCAACCGACCGGTAGTGGCCGGCATCCCAGCGGCTGCCAGTGATGAGGTCGTGGTCGCTCGGGTTCGAGTCGCAGCTGATGCACGGCAGGCCGGCGTCGCGCTCGCGGATGTAGGCGTTGAACGCGGTCTGCGCCTCGGCCATGTGCTCGCGACGGGTCTTCAGCCCCTCCCGGCGCTCCTGCAGGTCCTGGCGCGCCTGCTTGGTGATGGCCTTGGCAGCGATCTTCTGCAGCTTCGGGTCTTTGGCCATGGCCCTGGCACAGGCGATGCTGCACACCTTCTGCGTGGTCATGGATGGCTTGAAGGGCTTTCCGCAACCTGGCGCCTTGCACTTCTTTGGCTTGATCTCCTTGGCCACACTCATGCCGACCTCCAAATCTGTTCGCGCGTCTTCAAGCCATTTTTCTTGGCCTCGCGCTTCACCTTTCGCAGCTCAGCCTGAACCTGCTCGATGGTCATTTCACCCGCATGGACCCTGGCTACAAGAGATGCGCGCAGTGCTGAGCTGTCGGCAACAATCCCCTGCTCTTCGGCGATCTGGAGGGCCACACGCTTATCCGTTCGACGGTCGTACCAATCACGCCTTCTCATGCAGCAGCCTCCCCCAGCAGGTCGCCGAACACCACGCCCTTGGCCGTGAAGTCCGCAACAACCCGCTCGGTGTAGGCGACGCCCTGGGCGCGATTGAACAGGCTGGTAACCGGCATGCCGTCCGGACCGAACAACTTGCAGTCGCCCATCATGTCCAGCTTCTCCTCGTAGGACAGGTGGCGCATGACCCGGTACCAGGCCGCCAGGAAGTCCTGATCTTCGTTCAGTAAGATCTGCACACCGTGGTGCAGCTTGCAGTACTTGCGGGCGTCCGAGGCATCGCCGATCTGAGTCATCTCGGCGATGCGCTTGTAGAAGGCGAACCACAAAGCGTTCTGGTCTAGGGTGCGATCCTTGCCTGGGCGCATGCTGACTACGACGAACTTCTTGTCGCGGAACATGCGAGTGAGCATGGTCACAGCTTCGGAGAGTTTGGCCTGGCAGTTGACGCTGATCTTGTCAGTCATAACTTCTCTACCTTGCTCATGACCGCATCGATGGCCATCTCCAGCTTCTCACCCGACGGCAGCATTCCAGGTCCGATAGATCCGGCAATCACCTTGTACTCAACAATCCCGCATCGATCGCGAAGCCACCGGTACCGCTCTGCATCCTTGCGCAGCGCCTCGTTCTCGGCCTTGGCATCCCCCAGCCGGCGCTCATGCACATCGCAGAGGTGATCAACTCCCCAGCGTACCTTTTCCACAAGATCGGCTGCGCTGAGGTATTCAGCGTTGTAGCCACCAGCGCCAAGAGTCGAAGCAATGGCGCGCATGCCTTCGTCGAAGCACTCGATTTTTGCAGCCAGAGACCCGTTCTCGGCTTTGAGCTGGTCGATCTCGCGCAGAGTCTTGCGGGCCTGCTTCTGCGCCCTGGATGCGTCCTCGCCCATGCGCTTGGTGCTGCCGCGCATGCTGCCGTTGTCGACTTCCAGCCGCTCGATCTCCGCGAGCAGGGTCAGGACATCGGCTGCGCGAACGGCAAGAGCAGGGAAAGGGTTGCCGCCGCCACCAGGATGGTTGTTGGCAATGGCGCGCTCAGCCAACGCCTTCAGCTTCTCTTTGTCGATGGTCATCACACCCCCCCCCCGGCCGTCTGCCCGGCGCGCTTGATGTTCAACTGAGCCAGTAGTTGCACTCGAGCTGCTGCTCCGCTGCACGGGATGGCCTGAATCTCCAGTAGGCGGGCCTGGCGTTGATCGGCAAACTCTTCTGCCAGCTCCACTTCGCTCTTCTGACTGTCATCGCCAATGCCAATGGCGATTTCTTCCAAGGGTAAGCCCTGCATCAAGCGGCGGATGGTGATGTCGTAGGCGCGATCAAACACCTTGCTGGCCTTCTCAGGGATCAAGTCGCCCAGGTTGCGCATCTCGCATTGCAGCGCAGCGTGGCGCACGGCAGGATGAGACCAAGTGCGATCGCCAAACCGACTTGGGTGGGCGTTCCCCAGGGCTTCGCGAAACGCCTTGTCATGACTGGGGATGCCCAGCATTTCCGGGGTGGGCAGGCACAGCTTGATGAACTTTCCGGCGCTGGGCGCGAAGTCGGTGCCCAGGGCGCGGCAGCGCTCAATACCGAAGCGGATCTGCTCAAGCGTGTTGATCTCAGCCACGATGAAAGCCTTGATCCAGCTGCGCTTTGCAGTGCTCAGTGCAGCATCAGTCGGCCATGCCTGCTTCCAGGCAGGGAAGATGGCCTGCAGCTCCTTGAACAGGGCGTTCACCACATCAGCAGTGCCCGGCGGCAAAGTCTTCGGGATCACTGGCATTGCCGGCGACTGATAGCCAGCCATAGCGCCACGCAGATCCTCTGTCGCCCCTGCAGCCTTCATCAGCTGGGCAGCGCTTCTTGGCGGCTTTGGCTTGTCGCTCATAGCACACCGCCCAAGTCATCAGCCCAACTCAGGTCGTCGAAGTCAGGGCCGTTGGCCTGGCGACGCTGCGGGAACGGGTGCACATTTGCCGGCACCGGCAGCTCATCCTCCCAGCGCCTGCCATTCAGCCAGGTGGCTGGGTGTGGCACGAACTGGCCGCCGTCCTTGGTCCAGTCCGGCGAAACCGCCCAGGCAGCCAGCGCGCTGGCCATTCGCTCGAACAGGTCGGCGTCGACTTTCAGCTTCGACCAGGCCTTCTCGGCATTGGCCTTGCCCACCTTTCGCGGGTACAGCTTCCAGAACCGCGCGAACAGGTCACCGTCATCGCACGATGACGAAGGCTTTTGATCTTGTTCTTTCTCTTCTCTTCTCTTCTCTTCTCTGGTCCGCAAGTTGTCCGCATCGCTTGCGGACACATTGCGGACACGGTTGTTTTTCCGGTCGTTGCGCTTGCGTTCGCTGTCGTTTGCGCGGCGCTTTGCGCTGGCACCGTTATGCTCGTCAAAGCGAGGCATTACAAGGCTTCCGTCGTCCTGCACGGACGCCCACTCCACCTCGATCATGGCCTGGGTAAAGCCGGGCCAGCCCACCACGGCATCCATGGCGTCGACGCTGTAACCATGCAGCACACCGTCGTCGGAATGGGTGTCGAAGATGCTCCAAGCGATGTGCAGTCCGCCGATGATCCGCAATCTGTCCGCTTTCAATGCGGACACCATGCGGAAAACTTTCGGATGCGTCTGAAGGTCGATTCGCATTTTGATCCAGTCCCCGGCCATTACACGGCCTCCGTCAATTGGTACTGCGCCCACAGTCCCGCCACCCAGGTGACGCCCTTAGGGGTGAATTTGGTCTGGTTGAAGGCGTGACCGTTGTCAGCCGTGTCGGTTTTGACTTCGAAGCGCCCGGCATCGATGTGCTGCTGGTAGGCCTGCCACTCTCCACCCATGCGGTACATGATCTTCTTGTCGAGCAGGAACTCGCGGAAGCGGGCCTCATTGGCCCTCAGCAGCTTGGCGGTCTGGCGGAAGCCTTTGAGCCCAGTGGATTCGACGTACTTGTCGACGAATTCGACCTTGGGCGCGGCAATAGCCAGGGCTTGGCTGGCTGCTTGCTGCAGCTCGAACTGCTCGGCCCAGGCCCGGGCAGCTGCGGCAGGGTTAGTAAAGTCCGGAAGGGTTGCCAAAACCCGAGGCTTAAGCGAGAACTCACCCGTCCTTCGAACACTAGGCAGCACTTCGCTCACCACCCACTCTTCGAAACGCTCTGCTTGGGGCATCTTGGAGCGCATCACCAGGCGGTAGACGTCCCGCTCAGGGATGACGTTTGCCGATGCCCCAAGGGTGAACGAATCGTTCACCCCAACTGGGCGCGGGCTTTTGCAGTGATCGCGCACTGCTTTCTGTGGGTTGGTGTAGCCGAGGCCCTCCGCCACGTCCCTGGCAGAGAACCAAGGCTCTCCGTCGATGAGCATGACGCGAACGTCGAGACCTTCGAAGTTGAACAAGTTGACTGTGCGCGCCACGAAATCATGGTTCGCATTTTGTGGCGCGGGCTTGACCGGGGCCTGTACACTCTGGGTCTGCATATGCATAATTGGTCTCATATGTGTGATGTTGCAGAGAGCCGGGGCGCAATCCCGGCTTTTTTGTGCCCGGGATTCAGGCAAGCTTCAAATTCGGTCGGTGTTTTGCGATCAGTGATTCAGCCTTACGGCCAAGCTCGCCTGCCCGCGCCTCAACCTGACGGCATTGCTCGGCGAACGCTGGCAGATGCGGCAGGTCCTCCTCGCACATCACCTGGTCGTCAAACACTTCGCTGCCGGTATCGATCACGTCACCCAGCGCACGAATCAGCGCACCGAAGCTTTTGTTGGCGCATTGATCGCTCTGCATCTGGCGGGCGCCGGTCAGGCCGTGGCGACCGGCCAGCTCGTTGATGCAGTGGTCGCGATACTCGGGCTCCAAAGCATTGACCCAAGACTCTTCCAGCCACGACGGCATTTCCTGTTCGCCGGACAGCCAGCGCTGCACACGCTTCAGCCAGCGGCCTGTCGCTTTCACGAATTCGCTCACATCGTTAAGGCGAGCCAACTCATTGAAGTCAGGAACTTTCGATTCCTTGATCTTCTCCGCCGGAACTCGCAGATAGATCTCTCGGGCCAGTGACTGCGCGAAATCGTCCTGGCTCAGGCTGGTTCGGGCAATCTGGTTTGCCGCATGCGCCACCAGCACTTGGTCACGGGTTTGCGCGGTGTGTCTTGGACTGGACGTTTCCATGGGGACTGCTCTCTTCTAATCTGGATTCAGTAGATCGGCGGATAGAGGTGTCAGGCGACACTTTCCGCAGCAATTGCGGCCAGCTTTGGGAAGAACGAAAAAGCCGAGACCTGGCCCCCTGTTGCTCTATGGATCTTCGCGGCAACCCCTTCGGATGGCTTTCGATGTCCGCCAGCAATAAGCCACAGGTAGCCAACGGAGATTCCCGACTCATCGGCAACCCGCTGGCGCTCATCAGCACAGGCGTGCGTAAGCCATGCCTGCATATCGGGAATGGGGGTTTTCATCTTCATTACCTTGTATAGAGATAAATTAAATTTATCTCATTGATAATTTCAAGGCAAGGATGAATTGATCGCAGAGATTATTTATCAAATAGATAAAAGAGGCGATGATCTGTTGATGGATACCAACAGCATTCGCAGAGAAAACCTGCGAGCCCTTGCGGCTCGCTACCAAACACAGGCCGAGTTCGCAGCAGCCTGTGGTACCGCGCCATCAGTAATCAGCCTGATCGTGTCGTCCAACCCGAAGAGGAACCTTGGTCATCAACTGGCTAGGAAGATCGAGGCCGCACAGGGTCTTCCTTCTGGCTGGCTCGATACGCCGCAATCAGAATCACCTCCTAATGTTAATAGGCCAGAGGCCAATGCAGGGCCGCTTCGTGAGATAGCTGCCTGGGATGAAAAAACGCCTCTGGAAGACGATGAGGTGGAGGTTCCATTTCTTCGCGAGGTGGAGTTGGACGCAGGGTCCGGGAGGTTCGTCATCCGGGAGGATGATGGTGAGACCCTTCGCTTTCGGAAGAAAAATCTTCGCGATAACTGCGTGCGGTTCGATCAAGCCAAATGCGTAACCGTTCGCGGCAACAGCATGATCCCTGTGCTTCGCGATGGCGCAACCGTGGGTGTGGATCTCGGGAAGACGAGCCTCGGTGATATTATTGGCGGCGACCTCTACGCCATCAATCACAATGGCCAACTGCGGGTTAAGCAGGTCTTTAGGCTCCCGTCTGGTATCAGGCTGCGCAGCTTCAATCGCGACGAATACCCAGACGAGGACTACAGCTTCCAGCAGATGCAGGATGAGCAGATTGGCATCCTGGGGCACGTTTTCTGGTGGGGCATGTACGCTCGGTAATCTTCTATAGGAGCCTCGCATGCCCCTAACCAAACCCAACCAAGAGCTCTACGAAGACTTAGATGGTCATGCCGCCACTCTAGACTGGACCGCGTTGGAGGTGCTTGATGTCGCCAAGCGCTTAAATGAGGCGGGCCTGTCCGAGTATGCGATAGAGCTTATGGAGATCGGTAAGTCCCTCAGAGGTCAGTATGAAGTCATTCTAGGCATCGCAGACGATGTTCAGGATGGATTGATCGCCAGGAGCGGTCTATGAGTCTGACTAAGCCCAACCAACAACTGCGCCGCGACCTGAAAGAGGTCGCAGCCCTGCTCAAGTGGTCAGGCGTAAACCTGATGCAGATAGCTACCCGATTGTCAGAAGCCGGCCATGAGCAAGAGGCCCGAGAACTGATTGAGGCAGCCATAAGCTTTCAGGAGGCGGAAGACAAGATGGAGGGGTATGCGGAAGAGGTGAAGGTGGGGCGGATTGAACGAATGAAGCCTGGCACCGAAAATCGATGACGTCACGGCCTGCGCCAGGGTGTTACTAGTATGGAATGCTCATTTGGTTTGACATAATTTTATTTGCATAGCGCTTCACCAGAAAGGGCGCAAACACTGAACATAGGGAATCAGGACTGCTATGAGTGATGATGAGAAGGGATTGATCGTGCACCTGGAAGGACCGGACGTAACTGTGGAACCGAAGCTGAGACCGCCCATGTTTCAACGGCAGTTGTTTCCAGTTGCGGTGATGACAACCTACCCGAATGATCAAAACTCTGCCGACTTACAGACCATAGGCCTTGCAGCGAATGGCAAGGACTATGCGATTAAAACTGTTATGGATGGTAACGGTAAAATCCCCGCATCAGAAGCATTCTGTTATCAGCTTGCGAGAATGGTTCTTATTGCCACACCTGACTTCGATGTGATCGAACTGCACGATGGATCGCACGCTTTCGGCTCCGTTTGGGAGGGCGGCGCATCAACCCTAAAAGATGGCCTGCAAGTAATGAGAATCCTGAAAGGCGAAATTCCCGTTGTAGGATTGAAGACTTTCTTCAGTCGCGTATATGCACTGGACCTTTTCGTCAATAACGTGGATCGTCACTTCGGGAATTACATATTCCGACCGAGCTATAGCGGTCAAATTGCTCTAGCCTTTGATTTCAGTAGAGCTTGGTTTGCATTCAATCCGTTCGGATTTGAAGCTGCTATTGAAGCAAATAATACTTCAAACTCCATACAGCATATTCAAAGCCATAATCAGTACGATAGAGAAGAAGCAATCAAATGTTTGGATGTGATTGCAAAATTGACCAAAGAAGACGCAGCAGCTATAATTTTAAATTTTCCTGAGGCCTGGATGTCAGATCTGGACCGGCAAGAGTTCCTCGATTGGTGGGGTTCACAGGCTCGTATAGATCGGATCGATTTTCTCAAAGGGATGCTGTAATAATGATTACCTACGATTACTCTCTCATACGCTACATGCCAAGCCCGAAGCGCGGCGAGATTGTCAACATAGGCATACTAATTTACAGCAATCCGCACTTTGACATTCGATTGCTAAATGGCGCAGCCAAGCTTCGGCTGCTTGACGGCGAGTCATCTGCAGTTGACATCTCCGAGCTAGAATCAATCATCGCTGAGGCGCAAGAGCGCTGCAAGACACATGACGAAATGCTAGGCTTTCTCAGATTGTTTAGAAGCGCCTTCACGATTAGCCCGGCCGCCAAATTTTCTATCGACCACCCTGGCCAGTACGAAGCGCAGGTCTCTAGGCTTTTCACCGATCTCGTAAAGCCATATAGCACGCGCGAGACAATGCCTAGGACTTCAAGAATCCAAACATTGATTAAAAATAGGTTCGATAGCTTAAACATATTAGCTAAGAGCGCCGAAGAACTTAGCTATCACAAAGTAGTTCAGAATTACTCTTTTAGCAAGAAATCTGGATTCTCTGCCGACTTTTTGCTAAAAAATGGAAAATACCACATTAGCGAAGTCATCGACTATAACGTCAACGACCTAAACTCAAAGTTTAAAGAAACCACTTTGAAAGTGATGACCTTCATGGAAGGGAAAAAGCATCTTGGCGATGAGACTGGCTGCTATTTTGTTTATGCAGCCTCGCCAAAAATAGAGCAGGAAATTCAGGCTCATCTAAATCTGGCAGAAGACTATAGTGAGCACATTTACAACATTTCATCTAAGTCTGATGAAAGAGCTTATTTTGAAATGATTGCGAACTTAGCAGGCCAATCTGCCCCCATCTTTCACTAATATCCTAAGTGCGATACGCCCATGAGAGCCCGCCTCGGCGGGCTTTTTCACGCCTACGTACCGCACGCGCGCTGGGGTCAGGACCCGGCCCAGCGCCGGGCTTCTTGTATCTGCACCATTGCAGATCTACGCCTAAGCTTAGCCTGGGCGTCTAGCTATCTCTCTGGCGCCTAGGCCGCCATGATCACTCCTCCACCTGGTCGGCGGCCTTCTTGTATCTGCCCTTCCCGCCGCCATAAGTCAGTCCACCGTCAGGCCTGCAAGCCATCGCCGATGGAGGCTGCGCATCATGGATGGTAAAGTGCTGGCTCAGTAACGGGAGGGATCCAATGAAAGCAAAACTTGCCTTTTTCCTGCTTGCATCCTGTATCGCAGTGTCCGCGCAAGCTGCTAAAAAATCTTCTGAGCCGGCGCCCTGGATGCAGGAGCCTGACAGCTTCATGGGCATACAGTTTGACCAGAAGTTTGTTTACTCTGTACCGGAGTGCCCAGCCGGATACGAGATCCCTAAGGAAATATGTCGCAGAGCTCCGTATCAAGGCCTCTATATCACCATGGGCGGCCCTTCAATCGGTTTTGGTTACGGCCTGTCGGTGATGGCCAAAAATGGCCCGGTTGATTCATTCTATCTGACCACACCGTCCGAGAACTATCTCCACCTCACGCAGCTGTTCATCACCAAATACGGGAGCCCGACAAGCAGATCCACAGAATCAGTAAAGACCAAAGGCGGTGGAGCATTCACCAATGAAATCCTCGCCTGGAAAGGGAAAAAAATAGAAATTGTCGTTGAGAAGTATACTTCCGACATCAACACTAGCTCGGCAACACTCCGCACCATTGCCTCAAAAGCAAAGGCAATTCAGGACGTTGATCAAAAAATCAATGGCGCTGCCAGCAAGCTCTAGATCTTCCAGCACATAAAAGCGACATCAAGGCCCGCCTAGAGCGGGCTTTTTTGCGCCCGCAGAAAGCAGCGATATACAGCAGATAAACAACCAAGGAGATAAATTTATCAAAATGATATTGACACTAATTTATCACAAGGATAAATTCACTCCCAAGCCAGCACAACACCGGCCCAGCAGCGAAAGCTGCGCCGTTCTTTAACAGTCAGCGCAACACAGAAATACCAACAGACCGCATTGCCTCTACTGGCGACCGGCGATCAGACGGGTCAGATAGCCCGCCAACGACAGGAACAACCTGTACGGCTGATCGAGAGCGAAACGCTCGAACCGTGCGAACGACCCGGCATGCAATGCGCCCCGCTAATCCCAGCGGCAGAAGGGAGATTCAACTGAAAAGAATTAGCGCCCCGAGCTTCGGCATTGAGGGGCGCCGGACCTCATGCACCCTGCCCAAATCAATCAGGGCATTCAGAGCTGTAGCGTGCATGTTGTAAGGACCTGTGAACCGCGGCGGACAGATGCTGTTTGACGCTGCGCGGAGGAAGCTCGAAGCCCAACCACCGACGAAGATCGGCCAGCCCTGCAATCAGCGGCGGGTAACTGGCCAACATCGCCGACGCAACAACCCCGGTCTGACGCCAGTAGCGGGACCGGGGCACTTTGGAAAGCATCACTGAAGCCCTTTCATTGAGCGGGCTTTGGGATTACGACCAGGAGATAAGCGATGAGCACTGCATTGTTTGAAGCGAGCGAAGAAGTGGTCAACGAGGCTGCAGCCTCCTGCGCTCGGAAGCTCGCGAAGTGGTTTGGCGGCATAGATGAAGCGATAGCAGCGCTTGAGGCCGATCCCGCAGATCTCGCCGACCTTGCACTGCGCGATGTCATCAAAGATCGGCGGCAGATGACGCTCAAGGTGTACATGAACCCTCAAGCATTCAGCCGCCAGATTCTGAACAACATCACTTGCTACGAAGCTACCAGGCAGAAACGTAAATACTCTGGGGCTCATTAAATCGAGTCACTTCACGCTCAAGCGACATCCCGACACGCTCGAGCAGGCGGATAGAGGCGAGATTCTTACTCTGCGTTTCGGCGATCACTCTCTTTAAACCCATCACGTCTTTTGCATAAAGCAGTGCGAAGCTTAACGCCTCCGTGGCGTACCCCTTCCCACAGTATTCGGGGAGCAGCTCGTAACTCACCTCGATGTCAGCACCATCATGATGCAGGTCGAACGAAACAATGCCAGCAAACTGCTCGGCTTCACGGGTTCTAATAACCCAAAGAGGCATTTCTCGCTGGGAATCCACTTCCAGGATCGAGCGCTTCACTGCTGCTTCTTGACTGAGCGGCCCTCCTAGATAAGTGCGCACCTTGGGATCGGTATACAACCTCACCAGATTCGTAACATCTGTTGGCCGAAGCGGTGTTAGGTGAACAAGGGATTTCACTGAAGTCTCGTCATCGCGCAAGAGGATTCGCAGCAGCATCTTCGACAAGTTCCAAGTCTATGTCCAATACACGATTCAGGCTGAGCTTCTGCGCCGGCTATACACCCTCCCCCTCCGACACCACCCGCATGCACTCCCCTCCGCGCCCATCGGCAACCAGCAGCCGGTCAGAGTGCTGACGAGTAATCGCAACCTACGCAGCAACCAGGAAGCAAAAATGACCAAATCAATCAGGCAGATGATCACCGCCGGAGAGGTTCGCCGCGCCGATGCTATCAAGGTTCGGCTTGAAGATATTCACGAAGAGCCCGGGTTTAACCTTCGCACCGAAGGTGAGTCGCTGGAGGCCAGCATTTCAGCCCTGGCGGAGTTCATCGCCAATGGCGGTGTCATCCCGCCTCTTGAGATCAGGCCTCGGGCAGATGGTGGTGTGTGGTTGGTTGACGGGCACCGCCGGCGCCGGGCGCTGATCAAGCTTGACCAGGCCGGTCGACTGCCGCGATTGCCCAGCAAGGAAAACCCAAAGGTCACCGAGTATTGGGTTGATGTGCGGATGTTCGAAGGCAGCGATGCTGATCGTGTTGCCAGGATCATCTCGAGCCAGGAGAACGAGAAGCTCTCCCCTCTCGAGCTCGCGGAGGGCTACAAGCGCCTTCGTGCGTTCGGCTGGCCAGTCGAACAGATCGCCAAGAAGGTTGGCAAGACCCGCCAGCACGTTGAGCAGGTGATGACGCTAGGCAATGCCAACACCGACGTCCAACAGCTGGTCGCTTCCGGCCAGGTATCCGCGACTACAGCAGTCCAAATAGTACGCCAGTATGGCGAGGAAGCAGGCAAGGTGCTCGGCGGGGAACTGCAAAAGGCCAAGGCCACCGGCAAGTCAAAGGTAACGGCAGGATCGATGCGCGGGCCAACGACTCCACGTCAGCGGCTTGAAGCCATCCGCACCGCAGCACAGGAGCTGATCAAAACCTTGCCTGAAGGCAGCCTTGAAAGCTCAGGGGCTGTCCTGAGCCTGCCTGCGGATCTTGTTCTGAAGCTGCACCAAGCGATTACCGCTGCCAATCAGGGCGTCTAGCAAATCAATTGCGAAGCCCTCAATCACCCGGATAGAAAAATTGAATTCCCCATTAAGGGGTTCAGTCCACAACTATGAGTACAGTAAATCTGACGAGGTAACAGCGATGACTATCGAAGCAGAGACACTGGTTGAACTGACCGAGACCCTGAAGAGCAAAGGCATGGTTCTCCTGTCGGACGTGACGTTCATTCGCGCCCCTTACCGGTACAACCACCGTTGGGTGTGCAGCGTAGAGTAACACTCGCCGCAATCACCAAAGCCACTCTGTCTGCCGGCACCGGGCCCCTCCCCGCGCCGGCACAGTCATACCTACTCCCCTACTCCAAGCACGCTCTGACTCCGCGCCCTAAGGCATCCTGCGGAGCGCACGACCGTGCACGCTCCGTCTTCCTGGAGGCAATCATGTCAGCACTACGCAAGGCACAGTTCGAATACGACAACCGTTTGCCGCCACCGGTGAGCGATGACGACCTGGCCGAATCGGAATGGCTTGAGGCAAACGCCGAGCGCCTGCTGATGGGTTACCGGATCTCCTGGGGCTACCAACCTTCAGAGCGCGGTGAGGTCACCCAGGCCGACTTTGCAAGGGCCGTGCAGGACCACCTAAACCAACGCCAGATCGACGGAAAGGACCAGCAAGACGCCTTCGGCCAACTGGTGATCGGCGCCATGGGCTTTCGTAGCTCGGGGCTCCTGATGGATCTGGCTGTGTACCTGCTGGGCAAGAAGTCTGCGTTGAAGGACATCGCGCTCGAGCTTCTAAGGCCACACGCCGAGGCAGCCCTGGCATTTGAGCAGGAGCAAGAACGCCTACAGCAGGAGTGCGGATTTTGAGTCGAGTCCGCACATCCTCATCGACCAGGCCATCGAGGGTGTTGCCGATCCCGACAGTGAGCCCGGTATCGATGTCCTGGTGCAAGGCCTGATCACTCGCCTCTTCACTGATGGGGCAATCACCACTGATGAATTCAACCACTACTGCAAGCGCTTGATGGACGTCTGTCAGAAGCGCAAGGAGGCAGAATGACCACATCCCCAGTCAAGTCGCTCATCGACGAGCAGTTGGAAGATATCACCGCCCACAACCTGCGCGATGCCTATAGCCTGGCCGAGCGTCGGGGTTTCTTCGGGCCGCCAGTTGAGCAGTACGCAGAGCCGGGTTACCGCGGTCGGGTGCTGCAGGTTCTGCGCTATCGCGCGGCCCAGCTGGAGCAGCGGCAATGAGCGGTGCCGGCGCGCACAAGCGCGGCCAGCAGTTGGCGATCCGTTGCGCGAAACTCCGGCGCGAAGGTCTTTCTCTGTCCGAAGTGGCCCAGGCAACCGGCATCAAGAAGGAGCAGGCCAACGCCAAGATCATCCTGGGCGAAAGGCTGCTGTCGCTGGTCGAGTCGTGATCACACTTGTCTACTGGCGTAGCTCCTTCCCTGCCCTCGCCCTCTGCACCGCTGCAATGCTGATCAGCGCCCTCGCCGATCACCTCACCCAATAACCCACATCTTTCAAAGCTGCGCACCTGCGCGGCGGGAGATAGTCATGTCTGCACCAAACCTCGCCCTGTGGGAAGAGGTCGAAAAGACCGATCCCAAGTTCACCAAGGAGTACACCGGCCTCGGCGGCTTTACGGGTACTGCGGTAAATGCCCAGTACCTGGCCAAGCGCGCCACGGAACAGTTCGGCCCCTGCGGTACCGGCTGGGGTTATGACGTGATTGAGGAGCGCTTCGACATCGGCGGCCCGCTGCTGAGCAAGGAAGGCGTGGTGCTGGCCCACGCCCAGGTGCACACCCTCAGGGTCGCCCTGTGGTACCTGGGCGGCGACGGTGAGCGCAAGACGATCACGCACTACGGGCACACGCCTTTCATCACTCAAAACAAATTCGGAAGCATCGGCACCGACTTTGACGCACCGAAGAAGTCCCTCACCGATGCGATCGGCAAGTGCCTGAGCCAGCTTGGCTTCTCCGCTGATGTTCGCCTGGGTCTGTACGACGACATTCACTACGTCAACGAGCGCCTGGGAGAAGCCGAGATCGAGCGAGCCGAGGACAAGATCGAAGCGAAGGAGCGTCTGGCAGCTGAGTATCGCGAATGGCGCTCGGAAACACTTCATCTGATCGGTACCGCTCAATCACTCAACGAGTTGGAACAGCTCTACAAGTCGGCGATGCGTAAGCTGGACTTACGCAAAACCGATCCAGACTGCGCAGCCCACAAACTCAAATTCACACGCGCCAAGGACGCCCGCAAAGCGGACCTTGAAGACGCTATGGAAGGTGCAGCATGACCGAACTCTACGCACTGACTGGCCAGATGGCCGAACTCGCCGCCCTGGCAGATACCGACGACGAAGGACTGCGTCAGGCTATCCAAGACACCATGGACGGCATTAAAGGCGAGTTCGAAGTGAAGGCCGACAGCATCGTCATGCTGCGCCGGAACATCGAAGGCGACATCGATGCCATCGACAAGGAAGTCGATCGCCTCAACGAGCTCAAGCGCATCAAGAAGAACACCGTGGGCCAGCTCAGCGACTTCCTGCGCCGGAACATGGAGGCCGCGGATATCAAGTCGGTCAAGCGCCCCCTGTTCACAATCACCCTCGCCCTTTCGCCAGAGAAGGTGATCGTCGATGACGAGAAGGCCGTGCCTGATGAGTTCGTGTCGCTGAAGAGCGTGATCACGCCGGACAAGAAGACCATTGCGGTACGCCTCAAGGAGATCCGCGATCACAACGAGGCTATACGCAAGCGTATGGCAGCCGGCGAAGACGCGGAAGCTGAGCTCATGGAAGAACCGACCTGGGCCCACCTGGAGCGTGGAGAAAGCTCCATTCGCATCAAATGAGGTAATCATGACCAACAACTACATACTGGTCGGCGCCGAGCGCCAGGCCGAACTGGAGGCAGCTAAGGCTGCCTTCTTTATGTCTGGGAATAAGATCGAGGTACTTGAGTCCTTCAAATTCAAGCCCCGAGATCCACGTAAAGACATTGATAGCCCACTTAGCAGGCACGGACCGCGAGGCAAACTCAAACGCACCAGCGAAAGCCACTTCACCCGGCGCCTGGCCTACGTCGACACGATCCGCGAGCTGGCCAAGACCATGACCATCGACCAGGCCATGGCCGCCACCGGCAAATCAGAATCAGCAATGCGTCGGGCAGCCCATGAGGGCGGCTTCATGTTCAAGAGCAAGATCGTGGACCGGGAGCGAGATCTGAAGCTCATTGAGCGCCTGACGGCATTGAGGGATGCAGGTCTTTCACGGATCGCTGCCTGCAGGAAGGCAGGGATATCCGACTCACTCCTGCACCGCCTGGAGCTCACCTATGAGTTCAGCTTCCCCAAGCGCTGGGAGAAGCGAGCTTGAAGCGGATCAACAACCAGGTCCGTAAACGGCGGCGACAAACATGGCTGGACCTGCCGGCCAGCGGAATTGAAGAGGTAGGCCATGGCCAAAACTGGAAAAGAGCGATCTGCCAAAACCGCCGCGAAGCGGATCGAGTACGACGAGAAGGAACTGCGGCACAGGCTACGACTGGGTACCCGACAGAAGCTTGAAGAGCTGATGGCCTGGAACGGTATCGAAGAGATCGGCGAAGCGGTCCAGAACCTGATCCTCAATGCTCACGCCTTGGGCCCGACCCTTTCCCACCAAGCAATCGAATGTCCGCGCCACAAAATCACGGTTAGCGAAAACGTGGCGCGGATGATTCATAGCGCAGGCCAGCGCAAAGCGTCTCGACTCGATGCTGAAGAGGCATAGACCCACCCTATTCGCTGCATCCTGTCACTGGAGTTGCTAGCGTCGTGGATTCAGCGCCCAGCGACGTGCTTCTGCCATTGCCACTTCCAAGGCCTCTTCATCAGTCTCATCGGAAATGTCGTGAATTTGCTCGGTAATCAACTTGCCGTCTTCGCGATAGACACCGATGAACATATATCCTATGAGCCCATTATGAGTGCGGCGCAATCGAATCTCTGAAAAGCATCCGTTTTCATGGCCGTACTCTATGAGCTTATCGCCTTGTTGAGGAGCCCACTGCTCAAACGCTGTTGAACGCTGAATCATCTTGCTCTCCTTGATCCGGCACCATGCCAGTCACCCGCAATATACGATTTACACGCGACTTTCCAACTTGCTAGAACAAGAGCACTAGGCGCCGAATAAGTGCCTATAACTTCAACCTAATCATTAAATTCAGCCTCATTATAATCAAATATATTAATCACGAATTCATTCTCACCAAACGCCTCTCGATCCAACTGCAATACATGACTTGGATTTAACAACAGGGTCACATCCAAGTTATCAAAAATTGCAAATTCATTGGCATACTTCTGAAATCTCTCACCACTAGGCATTAGACAATTATAAAATAATATAACCAGCTCATAATCAGAGATCAGCGACCTAGCAACACTCCCGAGGGTTTTCTTATTTACATACCTGCTTTCCGATATAAATCTAAGCAAAGTGTATAGACTTCTAAAATAAATACTCAAATCCCCTCGGTGCTTATCCCACAATTCTCTGTAGGCTTCTCTGATCCTGTCTGAATCATCAATAGAAGTGGCGTCGTCATACTCTTTCTGCAGCTTACCTGACCACACTTTGAAGCAGTCTCTTCCCTTTGTAATTACTTGATTCCCACCATTACTAGTTCTCTGTAGATCAATATCATAAACGACCGACTGCTGAAGGTTTAACATATTATAAAATTGCGACTCGGCCTGCTGACGTAAGCTATCAACTTGGCTGTCTGCAATGTCTTTGCGCTGCAGAAGTAAAGTCGTAATAAGCCCAAAAAACGCCAAGCCGGAAAAGAGAGCATTAAGTACACCGAAGGCATCCCCGAATGTCCCGGACCTCACGCCGACCAAATTTCCTTCTTTGTCAGCGGCATCGAAACCGAAAAAAAGAAACAGCCAATACCCTGCATACAGCGCAACTATTAGCAAACCAACAACTAAGACAACCAATGCTCCTGGATTTTTTTTGTTATCTCGATCTTCCATGTCAGTTCCTCGCATCCGCCTATGAAATATGACCATTACACTTGCTGCCATAGTGCCATCACACCAGGAGAGAATCTATTGCGACAATCAAATCACCGAATCCTGATGGGCGACTGCGTCGAGAAGGTGCATTTCGACATGCCGGCGGGGGTTCGAAAACAACTTGCAGCCGAGTTGAAGGCTCACGGTTACAGCCAGGTTCAAGAACTCTGGCAGGACCTGGCGCTATCGTGGATCGCCCAGGAACCAGATGAGCGAGCGCGCCGACTGCTTAAACCTGACGCGCCAGCTTTTCGCATATCACAAAGACTTGCGCGTCAGTTCGAAGACGCCAGCATGGCTGAGCTAAAGCGCAATCCAGGCGATGATCAAATGCATCGAGATCATGCCGTGTAGTCCCCCAGAAATCCGCCATCTTCGAAGCGTGCCTTGAAGTTCTCTTTGTTGCAGCCGGTCATCTTCCCGCAGTGCCTGCATTGCTGCAGGTTACCAAAGAGCATGCTGCTCTCGAAACTTGCGCGATCAGCAATCCAAATGGCGGAATCGAACCAATTCCTACAGTGCTGGCAGCGCACTTTTATTTCTGTTGTGGCGGACATTCTGATCCTCCCAAATTCGGCAACATGCCGGTACTTCGTAATAGCCCATCCCACCCCAAATTGCCACCATGCCGCCACCAGCACGGAGGGCGGCGCATGCTTGGAGAAAGCCATGAACGACGAACAGCGCCACCAGGATTGGATTGCCAAGCGCAAAGCTGAAGAAGCCAAGCGCCGTGACCGCGCCGCGGAATGCTTGAAGGATCACCAGTACACAGTCCTGGCCGATACCGACCAGCTGAAGGCCTGGCGCTGCAAAGCCCCCGGAACCAACTGCTACGCCTTCGACATCCTCATGACCCGCTTAGGCATCTCAGTCGTTGGCGACATCGATGGCCTGACCTTCAGCGTCGGCCTCTCCTACGGCATCGAGTTCCTGGCCGGTGATGACATCGGTTACTACATCCACTCGAAGCTGGAGCGGCACTGCCAAGAGCGAGAATTCGACGAGGAAGCCTTTCGAGCCGCCCTGGTTACTGGCATCTGCAGCCAGATTTGCGAGAACACCCATGACGACGACCAATACGCCGCCCTGCCTGAATGGATGCGCAATGACGGCGGTATAGGTGAAGCCGGTCGATGGGAAGAGCTGCGTGAACTGGTCAACGCGAAGCTGAGACCGCTTAAGTTTGGTGACGAAGGGTATGACTTTTGGGATGAGCTGAATGACCGCCTGTACGAAGCCGATCACGTCGAATGCACCGAACAGGCCAGCCTCCTCATGAGCGAGCACCACGAAGTGCTGGGCCTGGGCTGCGACTACTGGGAGATCACTATCGACAAGCCGCGCGACAGCCTGATCAGCCGGCTGTACCTGATCAATCACGCAGCCAAGGTGATCCTCGCTCAGCAAGACGCAGCGAAAGCCGCCTGACCATCCTGCGCTGCCCGTGTCAGCGCCCACCCTACCCCATTGATCACGCCAGCCAGGACACGGCCATCGGCTGCCCGGAGAAACCTCATGAGCACATTCGCAGTCTTCGGCATGACAGCCGGTGTAGCGCTGGCCGAGGCCAGGAAGATCACCAAGACCACCAGGCCAAGCGGAAAAGCTGGCTGCCCCCCCCTGGAGCTGACACTCGCTGAATGGAATGAGGCCGTAGACAAGCAGGCTGCAGCAATCTTCGGCGGCGAGAAGGTAAAGCAGCTCAGCCAGTTGTTCGATGCGCCTCAGTACGCACAGCAGTTCATTGAACTTGCAAGGAAAGCCGGCCCCTGCCGAGATTTGCGGATCAGGGCAAAGGCCGTACTTACGGATGCGGAGGGAAAGCCCGTGATCAACCCCAAGACCAAGGCCCCTATGGTCGGGTGGGCTGACTGGAGTCCGCCATCTGCAAAAGTCGCATAGCTCACCACCAAGGCAAGCCTGCCAGTAGCGACCATAGCCAGAACAGAAGCTCAAACAGAGCCTCCGCGAGTACTTGAATCAGGATCTCTTCAATCAGTCGTTTCATGTCTTGCACCTTTAGTTGAGGTGCCATTGATTCTGATGTCACGACGGACCGGTTTGTACATCGAGGACTTGTCGTTTCACTTCCTACAACTTCCCAACTTGACATCGACTCCGGTCGTGACGGCCGGCGAGGACTCCCCATGCGCACAAAAAACCTACACCTGGAGCAGCGAGTAGCTGCCCTTCAGTCAGACCTGAACCAAAAGGACGAGCAGATAGACGCTCTCGAGTTCAAAGACAAAGACCGCGAGCTATCCCGGCGCGACTGGTTCGACGAGGCGCAGAGGCTGGAGAAGGAGAACGAGGAGCTGCGCTCCGACGTCGAGAAGCAGCGCCGCCTCAAGATGCTTGTTGCTGAGAAACTGCAAAACGCCCTGAACAACTGCTCGGTCTATCGAGTGCAGCTGGCCGAGCGGGATGCGCTGCTATCAGAGATTCGCGGCGCTATGCGTGAGTACGAGCAAGGGTGCGACCAGTTCCCACCTTTCCACCATAACCGACTGATGGAGCGCATCGAAGCCACTCTATCCGCCAGCTCAGAGCCAAAGTCTTGCGGCGCGTGTGCCGGCTGCGAGGATGGTTGCCGTGTTGATCGCGAGTCTCCACCGGTTGATCTCACCGAGAAGGCAGAATTCAAGAAGTGGCATCTAAGTGCGCAGATTGGCGAACGCGGGGCCTGGAGCGCATGGCAAGCCCGCGCCGCCCTGGAGCGCAAGCCATGAGCAATCTTTCGTATCGCATGCAGGACACGTTGAGGAATCTGCACAAGCGCCCAAACGGCTATTACGGGAGCTGCACCAACTCAACGATGAAAGCACTGAAAAAACGTGGTCTTGCCGACGATGAATGGACCGAGGTTCCGGGCAGCCCTTACCGAGACCATAAATGGGTCATCACATCGGCAGGCGTGGCTGCCCTGGAGGGCAAGCCATGAGCGAATACATCTACGAAGTTCATCACCTTGTTCGCGACGACGACATGTCGATCTGCTGCCGCTGCCCGCACTGCCAGAGCGTGATTGGATTGGAAGGTGACGAATTCAGCGACGTGCGTGGCGAGCAGTTCCGGTGCCGGTGCGGCGGATGGCTTGAGGTTTCGTATCGGGCCGCCTGCCTCAAGCGTGGCAGCGATCTACCACCAAACAAAGGTGTTCCTGATGATGAGTAACGAAACGATCAGCGTGCCACCACATATTGGCCTGGAGCCTTTGGTCGGTCTCTACTACCCGGCCAGATGCCGCCGCTGTGGATGGGTTGGTAGCTCGGAAGAGTTGACCGAAGACGATGCGCAGTGCACACGCGACATTGGTGATCGCCTGTGTCTTGGCGATTGCGACGAGCTCGACAGTCATGATCTGCTCGGCATCATCCAGGCCATGGCCAAGCACCAGGGCGAGCCGGTGGCGCGCATGCCCGTTGAGCGCAGCTACGACGTCCGGGCGCAGATGATCATTGCCTTCAACGAGACCAAGAAGGCTGGCGGCGACTTGGATGATGCGCTTGATGCGGCATACAAGTCGGCCTTGCGCTATTCGCCAAACCCGATGATGCGCGACGAGCAGCACCAGGGCGAGCCGGTGGCGTGGGTTGAGCTGGACGATTCAATGCCGCATGGCAAAACGCTCGATTGGTATCAGGAAGATATAAAACCTCTTCCGCTTCACGCGAAGCTCTACACCCGCCCAGGCGCCCAGCACCAGGGCGAGCCGGCTCCCGCGATACCGGTGGGGGTTCCGGCCCTTCTCGCGGAGATCGAGCGGCTGAAGGGGTTGCGGCCAGAGGCGCCGCCACGCCCGCCCGAGGGGAAAGGTCTGCCACGCTACGGCTTGCGCTGGAATGGCCCCCAGCAGCCACTCGCGACACCAATGGACGACGGCTACTGGACGCCGTGGCACCTGGCCAACGAGCTGCGCAAGGACGCCGAGCGGTACCAGTGGCTGCGCTCCCGCGACCTCGAAACCATCAGCCAAGGCGGCGTGTTCGCCGGCATCACGCCAGAGAATCAAGTCCTCAACGAGGAAACACTCGACGATGCAATCGACGCGGCCATGGCCCATGAGGTGCAGCCATGACTGTGTACGTCGACGACATGAACGCAACGTTCGGCCGCATGAAGATGTGCCACATGTTCGCAGACAGCACCGAAGAGCTGCTCTCGATGGCCGACAAGATCGGCGTGCAGCGGAAGTGGATCCAGAAGGCGGGCACTATCCGCGAGCACTTCGACATCTGCCTCAGCAAGCGCGCTCGCGCAGTTGAGATGGGCGCTGTTGAGATCGGCTACCCGGGTGACGTTGCCGAGCTGATGCGTAAGCGCAAGGCCGCAACACAGGAGGTGCAGCCAGGATCCACCAGCGCGGACGTTTGCGACTGTGGTGCCGTGGTCGATGGCGTGGCGGTTCCTGCCGAGCGCGACGATCTGGCGAAATTCATCGCCGAGAAGGCCAGGGCTATGTTGCAGGAACGGCCTGAGCAGGGATCAGGGCTAAAAGTCGCAGCTCCCTCTGCGACTTTGGATCAACCCGACAATGGAGGTTGAGCGTTCTGGCTCAGGAAGATGACCCAAGCGTTATATGACTTCTGGTGCCAGGCAACCGCATCGTCCCAAAGGCCGCCTTTAATCTCGCCGCTAGAAATCAGGTAGCTGAGCCTGGAATTTGAGGCATCTAATTCGAGGAGGTGCCGATGAGCCATATATCGAAAATCATCATTGCTTATCATTGGTCTGATGTCTTGAAGGGCTGGCCCGAGGATACGTGCCGCTGTCCCTGTGCATTCATTGTGACATCAAGTCGAAGCGGATATTCCATAAATCCTCAAGAAGCATGTTTGTACTCTACCCAGCAGTAACCCCTACCCTCTATTCGATCGGCGAATCGAGGGCCGCATCTCCTCCACCCATTCAGTAGCTCGCTGCAGCGCCCAAGCCATGGCGACGCTCATTGTCTGGCCATTGCAATCGGGGTGGCTCTCCTCAAGAAGCATCACTCCCTTCGCTCCGTAAATGCCGAAGAAGACCTGTGTGAGTTTCTCTTTGGAGGTTCGGACCTGGACGTTTATCAGGGTTCCGCAGGGTAGGCGCTTGTCGAGATTGCGAAAATGCAACTCAGGATTAACCCAGTCCCAAAAAACCTTACCTCGATTACGCATTCCCTGGCCTTAAAGAAAAATGAAAAGGTTGATGAATAGTCAGCACCTAGAAGCTTTTTAGATCCAGAAGAGACGAATTAGATTCCTCACAAAATCGCATAACCGCCGCAAAGCGGCAAGGACAAGTCATGCCTGAAGAAAACCAAATTCGCCTAAGCAGCGCGGTGCGAGATGTCATTGCAGAACGCCAACGCCAGGTATCCACCGAGGGCTATTCGCTGTACCACGATGACCTTTACGTGAAGGGCGAGCTCGCAGAAGCCGGAGCAGCCTACGCAAGTCTTGCTGGAAGGCCGAACACCATGAGCACAGCGTGGCCTTGGGGTGAGGCCACATTCAAGCCAAGTGCGGATCGGCGTCGTGACATGGTGAAGGCTGCGGCTCTGTTGCTTGCGGAGATCGAGCGCTTGGATCGCGTAGGCCTGATCAGCCATTGGCCTGTCAAACGTGACGAATACGGAATGTTCCAGCACCCAGACCTGCCTGACTTCGACGAGGGCGACGGCGAGAAGTGCAAGGCCTGGGTCGCACAGCAGGGGCTGCAGCTCGTCATGGTCAGCCTGGAGACAGACGCACCGGAAGAGATCGCAGATCGCTACTTCCAGTCAGATATGCCGCACTGTGGCTACTGGGAGCCGGGCAAGCCTGAAGGCGATGGCTGGTTCTGCCTGGCCATCCACGACACGGACGACGGCCCGGTCTGCTGGTGGGCCCGCCGGGAGGTGCAGCCATGACCCAGGTGAAGGAACGCCCGATCCTGTTCAGCGGGCCAATGGTGCGCGCCATCCTGGAAGGCCGGAAGACGGTCACCCGCAGGACCGTTAAACAAGATTGGATTCAATCCGACCGAACTCCGCTCGAAACCTGCAAAGGAGTGTTTCACTTCTGGTGTAGCGGAGAGCATTCATGCCCCTACGGGTGCCCAGGTGACCGGCTGTGGGTGCGTGAGGCGTGGGTAGCGGATGCCCAGGTGAATGCGGTAGCACCGCGAGATCTGAGCCAAGGCGAGCCGATCCGGTACCCGGCAGATGGGGGCGCCCGGCAGACTGGGTGCGCCATGATCACGCCAGGTAAATCGCGCCCGTCCATCCACATGCCGCGCTGGGCCAGCCGCATCCTGCTGGAAATCACCACGGTGCGTGTGGAGCGACTGCAGGACATCACGCCAGACCAGGCCATTGCCGAGGGAGTTCGTCCCGCTGACGATGGTTTCTTCGAAGTCGATAAAAATGTCCACCTTGGCGCAGATCCTCGGGAAAGCTTCGAGATGCTTTGGCGGTCCACCGGCGGCGACTGGAACGCCAACCCCTGGGTCTGGGTCGTCGAGTTTCGGAGGGTGCAGCCATGATCCTCCCCGCCCTGCTTTTCATGGCCTGGAACGTCTACAGGGGGCCGAGGACATGAGCGCCGCAGCGAAGGTGCTCGACCCCTGCAGCGCCAGCCGCATGATGTGGTTCGACAAGCAGGACCAGCGGGCCCTGTTCGGCGATATCCGCGACGAAGAACACCTGCTTTGTGATGGCCGAGTACTGAAGGTTGAACCGGACGTGCTCATGGACTTCCGGCAACTACCCTTTCTCGATGGCGCCTTCCGCCTGGTCGTGTTCGACCCTCCGCACTTGACCCGGGCCGGCGTCGACAGCTGGATGCGGGCGAAGTACGGGATGCTCACCAGCAATTGGCGCGAGGATATCCGTCAAGGATTCGCCGAATGCTTCAGGGTACTGGAGCCTGAGGGAATCCTGATCTTCAAGTGGAACGAAACCCAAGTGCCGGTCAGTGAGCTGCTGGCACTGACCGACGAAAAGCCGCTGTTTGGCCACAAGTCCGGCAAGCGTGAGAAAACGCACTGGATCACGTTCATGAAGCGCGCCACAGCCTAACCCCTCCCCCAACAACTCTGCCTGCCCGCGAACGCGGGCGAGGATGAACTATGCCCGAAATTAAATGCGAATACGGCCACACCCAGAGCGTCGGGACTGACGCCTGGGTCGCCACCCTCACCCTGGACCAGCTGCGCTACGCCCGTGACCAGATGGCCAAGAAGATCGAAGCAGCCGAAGCCCAGCCGAAGCGCTGCGTTTGGCGTGTATGCCGCGGTGGGATTGCCGAAGGCAACTACCGCGAAGAAGACTTCGAAAAGGCGGCTGAGCACCTGCTGCGCATCTTCAGGGAACGATTTATCAGCGAGGCGAAGGCCTTTATTGGCCAGCCCTACAACACGCTGCGCTTTGAGCGAGAAGTGCCACATATGTCAGTGGATCTGGTCAGCCAGTTCGAATACGACACCGAGTGGTTCCCAGCCAAAGCCTGACAACAACCTGCCGCCAGGCGCGGCGTGGAGATCACCCCATGGAAACCGAAAAAACCAGTGACGTCGACAAGGTCACCGAGAAGCTGATGGCCGAACTGGTCGGGTGCACGAAACGCGCTCTAGAGCGTCGGCGCCTTGAGGGCAAAATCCCTGAAGGTGTCTGGATGAAGCACGGCGGCCGAATCATCTATAGCAAGAAGAGGTACGACGAATGGCTGGAAAGTCAATGGATTTACCCCGAGGGGTCGAAGTCTTCCGCGGCTCCCTCCGCATACGTTTCACATGGGATGGTGTCCGTAGATGTGAAACGCTCCCCTATCCCCCGACACAAAAAGGGATCAAGGCTGCATCCAGCCTTCGCGATCAGGTAGCCAGCCTCAACAAGCTCGGCCTTCTGGATCAGGAGAAGTATGCCGAGCTCTTCCCCGGATCACAGACCATAGTGGGTGGAAAGCCGGCATTCGGTGAGTACGCCCAGCTCTGGCTGGACAGCCGAGAGATCACCCAGGGTACCCACAACAACTACAAGAGCGCGCTGAACCTGTACTGGGTGCCGCGACTGGCCCTGGTACGGATCGACTTGATCACCACCACCATGATCCGACGAATTATCACGGAAACTGAATGGACGTCGGCGAACGTCAAGCGCAACGCGATCACCAGGCTTTCGACTATTCTCGCCGGCGCGATGCGTGATGGCCTGCTGATCAAGAACCCGGCGGAGGTAATCGACCTGCCGAAGCGATCGCGCAAAGAAATCGACCCGTTCAGCCTTGAGGAGGCCAACTGCATTATCGCCAGGCTCTACGAGCACCCGCACTGGCCAAGCCGAATCTATGCCGCGCTGTTCGAGTTCATGTTCTTCACAGGACTCCGGCTATCCGAGGCCCTTGCGGTACGGTGGGAGGTGATCGACGAGGAGAAAAGGACAGTTCACGTCAGAAGGACCATCGCCCTGGGCGAGGTTGAAGAAAGGACGAAGACAGGGAGGGATAGGTTCGTTCTGCTGAACGAGAGGGCTTTGCATGCGCTGCAGTACGCCAGAGAGTATGCCGAGCGCCGCAAACAAGGGAAGGGATTGGCTGCCAACACGCCCTACGTGTTCCCTCCATCGAAGGGAAGCGAATACGTGAAGCAGACTTCGGACCTGCACAAGCAGTGGGTGCCTGTACTGAATGAGCTGGGGATTAGAAGGAGGCCCCCATACAACTGTCGTCACACCTATGCGACAATATGCTTAATGTCTGGCCTCAACCCCGCATTTATCGCCCAACAGCTGGGTCACAGCGTGCAAATGCTGCTGTCGACTTATGCCCGTTGGCTCAACTCAAGCTCCGACTGGAGCGAGCTGGAAAAGCTCAAGATTGGTATCAAATCGGTATCAGGCGAAAATCCAGCTGCATAAGTTACTGATAGGTAAGCACTTTGATCTCCACCGCCAATATCACCATGCAGTTCGGCGCCAAGCCGCTGTTCGAGAACGTCTCGGTCAAGTTCAACAACGGCAATCGCTACGGCTTGATCGGCGCCAACGGTTGCGGCAAGTCGACCTTCATGAAAATTCTCGGCGGCGACCTGGAGCCCTCCAGTGGCCAGGTCATGCTCGAGCCGAACGTACGCCTGGGCAAGCTGCGCCAGGACCAGTTCGCCTATGAAGAATTCACCGTCATCGACACCGTGATCATGGGCCACGAGGAGCTGTGGCGGGTCAAGGCCGAGCGCGATCGCATCTATTCGCTGCCGGAAATGACCGAAGAAGACGGCATGGCCGTGGCCGAGCTGGAAACCGAGTTCGCCGAGATGGACGGCTACACCGCCGAGTCCCGCGCCGGCGAACTGCTGCTGGGCCTGGGCATCCCCCTGGAACAGCATTTCGGCCCCATGACCGAAGTGGCTCCGGGCTGGAAACTCCGGGTATTGCTGGCCCAGGCGCTGTTCTCGGATCCGGAAGTCCTGCTGCTGGACGAACCGACCAACCACCTGGACATCAACACCATCCGCTGGCTGGAAAACATCCTCACGGCGCGTAACAGCACCATGATCATCATTTCCCACGACCGGCACTTCCTCAACAGTGTCTGCACCCACATGGCCGACCTGGACTACGGCGAGCTGCGCCTGTTCCCGGGCAACTACGACGAGTACATGACCGCCTCGACCCAGGCGCGCGAGCGCCTGCTGGCCGACAACGCCAAGAAGAAGGCGCAGATCGCCGAGCTGCAGACCTTCGTCAGCCGCTTCTCGGCCAACGCCTCCAAGGCCAAGCAGGCCACCAGCCGTGCCAAGCAGATCGACAAGATCCAGCTGGAGGAAGTCAAGCCGTCGAGCCGGGTCAGCCCGTTCATCCGTTTCGACCAGAACAAGAAGCTGCACCGCCAGGCGGTGACCCTGGAGAAAGTGTCCAAGGGCTTCGAAGACAAGCAGTTGTTCAAGGACTTCAGCTTCACCGTGGAAGCCGGCGAGCGCGTGGCCATCATCGGCCCCAACGGCATCGGCAAGACCACCCTGCTGCGCACTCTGGTCGGTGAGCTCGCCCCGGATTCGGGCAACGTGAAGTGGACCGACAGCGCCGAGACTGGCTACTACGCCCAGGACCATGCCCACGATTTCGAGACCGACGAAACCCTGTTCGAATGGATGGGCCAGTGGACCAGCGGCGAGCAGAACATCCGTGCCGCCCTGGGTCGCATGCTGTTCTCTTCCGACGAAGTCCAGAAGTCGGTCAAGGTACTTTCCGGTGGCGAACAGGGTCGCATGCTGTTCGGCAAGCTGGCCTGCCAGAAGCCCAACGTGCTGCTGATGGACGAACCGACCAACCACCTGGACATGGAATCCATCGAAGCGCTGAACCTGGCACTGGAAAACTACCCGGGCACGCTGATCTTCGTCAGCCACGACCGCGAGTTCGTATCGTCCCTGGCCACTCGCATCATCGAGCTGGGCCCGAACGGCGTGACCGACTTCAGTGGCACCTACGACGACTACCTGCGTAGCCAGGGCTTGCTGTTCTAAAACAGCGGCAACCGGTGAGTCGCAAGACAAGGCCCCGTCCAGCGTGACGGGGCTTTTTGGTTTTCCGCACTGCCGCCTAGAAGAGACCGGATGGGAATGAATAGTTAGCCTGCTTTCCTTTAACTTCGCGGCACGCGATGATGCGGCCCTCTAACCGCCGCCCGCGAACGAGCCTTCATGCCCGAGCCCCAGACATCCGCGCAAAGCTCCATGGCGATCACCCTGCAGATCGTTTCCATCGTCTTCTATACCTTCATCGCCTTTCTCTGCATCGGCCTGCCGATTGCCGTACTGCCAGGTTATGTCCACGAACAGTTGGGGTTCAGTGCCGTGATCGCCGGCCTGACCATCGGCTCCCAGTACCTGGCCACCCTGCTCAGCCGCCCCCTGGCCGGACGCATGTCCGATACCGTCGGCACCAAGCGCTCGATCGTCTACGGTTTGCTGGGCATCCTGCTGAGCGGCATGTTGACCCTGGTGTCAGTGTGGCTGCAGGAATTGCCCTGGCTAAGCCTGGCGATGCTATTGGGCGGCCGCCTGCTGCTGGGGGTGGCTCAGGGCCTGATCGGGGTCGGTACCATCAGCTGGTGCATGGGCCAGGTCGGCACGGAACATACCGCGCGGTCGATCTCCTGGAACGGTATCGCTTCCTACGGCGCCATCGCCATTGGCGCGCCGCTGGGAGTGGTGATGGTCCAGCAATACGGTTTCGCCAGCCTGGGCCTTGCGCTTTCAACCCTGGCCTTGCTGGCCTTATTGTTGATCCGCAGCAAACCATCGGTACCGGTGGTGCGGGGTGAGCGCCTGCCGTTCTGGGCGGTGTTCGGACGAATCGCGCCTTTCGGCGTGAGCCTGAGCCTGGCCTCCATCGGCTATGGCACCCTGACCACCTTCATCACCCTGTTCTACCTGAACCTGGGCTGGGACGGTGCGGCCTATTGCCTGACGGTGTTCGGCGTGTGTTTCATCTGCTCGCGCCTGCTGTTCATTTCCAGCATCAGCCGCTTTGGCGGCTTTCGTTCGGCAATCGCCTGCATGAGCGTCGAGACCTTGGGGCTCGGCCTGCTCTGGCTCGCCCCCTCGCCCGCCTGGGCACTGGTGGGGGCCGGTCTGACCGGTTTCGGCCTGTCACTGGTGTATCCGGCCCTGGGGGTGGAAGCCATCAAGCAGGTGCCCAACAGCAGCCGGGGTGCCGGCTTGAGCGCCTATGCGGTGTTCTTCGACCTCGCGCTGGCGGTCGCCGGGCCCTTGATGGGCACGGTGGCGCTGAACCTTGGCTATGCATGGATCTTTTTCTGCGCCGCCCTGCTGTCCGTCACCGGCCTGGGCCTGACCCTGCTGCTCAAGCATCGCGCCATGGCCTGAATCACTGGTCGGCAGTCTGCATGCCAGCCCGGCTCGGCTTGCCCAGGGTATGGGCGAAGAACCTGCCCGCCTCGGAAATCAAGTTGCGGTGGATGTCGACCCGATCCACGCCATCGGCGTCGGTGCACAGCAACGGCATGGCCGCCAGTTGTTCAGCGCTGCAGGGCGCCATGAACACGAAATGCCCGGCTCCAGCCAGCAATTTGAAGTCCGGCGCCACCGGCAGTTTGCGCGCCAGGGCCGCGGCGTTCTTGTCCAGGGCGACCAACTGATCGCCGTCGCCGCTGTACAGCAACACCGGTACATGCACCCCGGACAAGGTCTGGCGACCGAACTTGAGGCTCAACGGCGCCATCAACAGCAAGGCGTGCACCCGGGGATCGGCCACCGGCTGCAGGTCGTCGCGGTCGACGATCAACTCACCCTGGGTATTGCAGGCATCCCGGTCAGTCGGCCGCTCCCGGCAATAGCGGCGCAGGCGATCCAGGTCTGGAGTGGCGCCGGACAGGATCAGCGCCGTCTCGCCGCCGGCGGAGTAACCGATCACCCCGACTTGCTCGGCATTGACGAATGGGGCCAGCATCGGGTCGGCCAGGGTCGCGGTGATGGCTTCGGAAATCTGGATCGGCCGGCCATAGAGGTTGCTCAGGGTGCCCAGGCGGCTATGGTCCTTGGAGTTGTCCCCGGGATGAATCACCGCCACCACCACGAACCCCTTGCGCGCCAGGGAGGTGGCCAGATCATGCAGGGCCAGGGGCGTTCCGGTATTGCCGTGGGACAGCATCAGCATCGGGAAGCGGCCGATGGCGATCTTGGCATCGCGGGAGGCGCCGATCCGGTAACCCTCCAACTGGCTGGAGTGCTCGATACCGGTGGACGGGTAAAAAGCGATGGCGCGCATCGGTTGCTGGTCAAGGGGGTCGAGAAAGTTCAACTCATGAAAGCCGACGCTCCAATGCGGGTGGGGAGCGGCCTGCACCGAAACCATGCCGCTGAACAGGCAGATCAGTAACATTGCACAACGACCGCTCATCACACACCCACCTTAGTCGCAGGATCGAGAATGCCGGTTGCCCGTGCCATCCCTTGCCGCCAAGGCTCTGGAGGGGATTCGTCCTGGAATCGGAACCGCGGGCTAAAGAAGCAACCCTCTTCAACCTGCATAACCCGAGCCAGAAAGCCTGGAAAAGCCAATAAAAAAACTCCGTACCCTGATCATCTGAAACGATGACCAGAATACAGAGTCTAGTGGCCCTACCGGTGCGTGAAAGCGTCTTTACACAAGCCTTACGCGGCCGCGAAGAGCGACCCGCGAATATGCGCCTGGGCGTCGGCCATGGCCTTGCTGCGCACCTCTTCGCCATAACCCAGGCCATGGGCACGGACGAACTCGATATCGGTAATGCCCATGAAACCGAACATCACCTTCAGGTAGTCCTCGTGCCCGACACCGGTAGGCATGCCGACATGCAGGCCGCCGGAGGTGGACACCACGATCACCTTCTTGTCGCCGCACAGGCCTTGCGGGCCGGCTTCGGTGTAACGGAAAGTCTTGCCGGATATCGCGATGCGGTCGAACCAGGCCTTGAGCTGGCTGGGGATGGTGAAGTTGTACATGGGCGCCGCGACCACCAGCGTGTCGGCAGCCAGGAACTCTTCCAGGGTCTGGGCACTGAGCCGCGCCTCGTGCTCCTGGGCCGCATCGCGCAGTTCGGCGACGGTGCCGGCGGCCACCAGGGTGGCGGCGGAGAAATGGCTGATGGCATCGGCGGCCAGGTCACGGTAAGTCACCACCGCTTGCGGCTCGGCGGCCTTCCAGGCCTCCACCACGCTATGGCTGAGCTGACGCGAAGCCGAGTTGTCGCCAAGAATGCTGGAATCGATATGCAACAGTTTCATCTGGATTCTCCAAGTGAGGACCGCCGCTTGGCGATCGAATGTTGGCAATCCTACCCATGAAACCAATGGATGATTAGTCAGCATAAATGCGATAGTTAGTCCCATCAGCAGGACAATAAGGCCGATCCAGTGCAAGACCTCAACGATCTCTACTATTTCGCCAAGGTGGTGGAGGCCGGCGGTTTCACCGCGGCCGGCCGCCTCCTGGGCATTCCCAAGTCACGCCTCTCGCGGCGGATCGCCGAGCTGGAAGAGCGCCTGGGCGCGCGCTTGCTGCAGCGCACCACCCGGCAACTGAAACTGACCACGGTGGGCGAGCGTTACCTGCGGCATTGCCAGGCCATGTTGCTGGAGGCGGAGATGGCCGATGAAGCCGTGGCCAGCATGGCCAACGAGCCTCGTGGACGGTTGCGGGTCTCGAGCCCGGTGGGCCTGGCCCATGAGCTGCTGACGCCCCTGGTGAGCGGTTTCCTGCAGAAGTACCCCCAGGTCCAATTGGAGATGTTGCTGGTCAATCGACGCGTCGACCTGGTCAACGAAGGCATCGATGTGGCCCTGCGGGTGCGGGAACAAGGCGATGAGGACCCCTTGCTGGTGACTCGCCGCCTGCGTCCGGCGCAAACGGCGATGGTAGCCTCGCCCGCCTTCCTGGGCGCACATCCCGTGGAGCACCCCGAGGACCTGCGCCGCCTGCCGATCCTCGGTGCCCTGGAAGCCGATCGCCTGGTGCATCTGCGCCTGCTGGACCAGCAAGGCAACACCTGCGAACTGGCCCTGGAGGCGCGGCTGGGCATCGACGATTTCATCGTGCGCCGGGCCTGCGCCTTGGCCGGCCTGGGCTGCACCGTACTGCCAATGCTGTATTGCGAGGAAGAACTGGCCAGCGGTCAACTGGTGCAGTTGCTACCACAATGGTCGCTGCCCGGTGGCTGGCTGCAAGCGGTCTATCCTCATCGACGCGGTGTGCTGCCGGCCGTCCGGGCCTGGATCGAGCACTTGCAGGAAGCCTTCGAAGAATGTGGAGAACGATCGCTGTGAAAGCCAATACCCGAATGACCGAAGAGCAAGTGGCGAGTTTCTGCCTGGACCTGCCAGGTGCGCGGGAAGACTACAAGTGGGGTGGCGTGCGGGTGTTTTCCGTTGCCGGCAACAAGATGTTCGCCATGCAGAACCTGCGGGGCGAGTCACTGGCGTTCAAGGTCGATCCGGAGCTGTTCCTGGGCCATGTGGATCGCCCAGGCATAGCGCCAGCACCGTACCTGGCCCGCGCCCACTGGATCATCATGCAGGCCCCCTACCCGCTGGCCGCAGCCGAACTGCAGCAGTTGCTGCAACGTTCCCACCAGCTAGTGGTGGCCAAGTTGCCCAAGCGGACCCAGGTCGGGCTCTTGCTCTAGAGCAGCCTCGACCAGCCGCCCTGCAAGAACAACCGGTCGATCCAGAACACCTGGTGCAAGGCGACGATCAGCCAGAACAGCGCCTGGTAGGACAGCTTGCGGGTCTTGTGCCGCAGCAACTGCTGGGCCAGCAGCGCCCCAGGCCAGCCACCGGCCAGCTCCAGGGCATGCAGGATGTTCTCCGGCGTGCGCTGGCCCTGCTCCCGGGCCTGGCGCTTGTCATGCCAATACGCCAGGAACGTCGACAGGCTGACCGCACCATAGGCTGCCAGCGCAATGACCGAGCCGTCGCGCCACCACAGCGATAGCGCCCCATACAACGGCAAGGCGCACAGCAGGATGAACACCAGCAGCTTGGCTCGGGGATGCTGGATCCGCCCGGAGCTGCCCTGGCGTTGCTCGGATCGGGAAGCCTTCACGCCTTGGCCGCCGCCCAGTCGATCCAGCCGAACTGCCAGGTCGCCAGGATCAACAGGCCGAAGGCGATGCGGTACCAGGCGAAGGCGTCATAACTGTGGTTGGCGATGAACTTCAGCAAGCCCTTGACGGCGATCATGGCGAAGATGAAGGCGGTAACGAAACCGATGGCGAATACTGGCAAGTCATCGGGCTGGAACAAGTGCCGGTACTTGTAGCCGGAGTACACCGCGGCCCCGACCATGGTCGGCATGGCCAGGAAGAACGAGAACTCGGTGGCGGTCTTGCGCGACAGGCCGAACAGCAAGCCGCCGATGATGGTCGAGCCGGACCGCGAGGTTCCCGGGATCATCGCCAGGCACTGGATGAACCCCACCTTCAGGGCGTCCTTCCAGGTGATTTCATCGACGTTGTTGGCATGCACCTGATGCTCGCGGCGTTCGGCCCACAGCATGATGATGCCGCCAACCACCAGGGCGGTGGCCACGGTGATGGGGTTGAACAAGTAGCCGTGGATCAGGTCGGCGAAAATCACCCCCAGCACCACGGCCGGCAGGAAGGCGATCAACAGGTTGACCGTGAAGCGCCGAGCCTTGGGCTGGGTCGGCAGGCCCATCACCACATCCAGGATCTTGCCCCGGAATTCCCAGACAACCGCCAGGATCGCCCCCAACTGGATGATGATGTTGAAAGCCATCGCCCGCTCGCCGCCAAAGTCGAGCAAGTCGGCCACGATGATCTGGTGTCCGGTGCTGCTGATGGGCAGGAATTCGGTCAAGCCCTCCACAATCCCGAGTAGCAATGCCTGAAAGGCGGTCCAAAGGTCCATCGATCCCCCATGAAGCAATGCTCGTGGCATGCCTCTTTATAGATGTTCACTGCAGTGAAATTGGCCGGGAACCCGGCCTGTCAAAGATCAACACAAGCCCATGAAAATTATGTGAAAAAGCCAGAATTGTTCAGGTTTTGCGCGAAGGCGCCGAAATCCTAGCAGACAGGCGCAAAAAGCGTCGTCGCGTTATTGGACTTCCGTAGAGTAGGCGCTCAGGGCCAAGCGTGCTTGGATGCTCTAAATCGTTCATGACAAGAACAAGAACCTGGAGTGACCGGATGATGAAAAGCTTGCGAAAGATGTCCATCAGTCAGCGCCTGTGGCTGATCCTGATCGTGGCGCTACTGACCCTGGTAACCCTGGGCGTGATGATGCTCCAGCAGATTCATGGCGACCTGTACCAGGCCAAGGCGCAGAAAACCCAGCATGTGGTGCAGACCGCCGCTGGCGTGCTCGATTACTACCAGGGCCTGGAAGCCGCTGGCAGCCTGACTCGCCAGCAGGCGCAACAGCAGGCGCTGCAGACGATTCGCGGGTTGCGCTACAACCAGAACGACTACTTCTGGATCAACGACCTGACCCCCGTGATGATCATGCATCCGGCCAATCCCAAGCTCGACGGGCAGAACCTGGCATCGATCAAGGACCCGGATGGCTTCGAGGTGTTCAACCAGATGGTGACCCTGGCCAAGGCCAAGGGCGCCGGCATGGTCGACTACCGCTGGCCCAAGCCCGGTGCCCAGGAACCGGTACAGAAGACTTCCTACATCCAGCTGTTCCAGCCCTGGGGCTGGATCATCGGCTCGGGGGTGTACATCGATGACCTGCAACAGGAGTTCCAGGCCCAGGTGCTGCGGGCGTCCTACGTGGGCCTGGTGATCGCCCTGCTGATGGGTGCCCTGGTGGTGCTGATCGTGCGCAGCATCGTCAGCCCATTGCGCGAGACCGTGCATGCCATGGCCAATATCGCCAGCGGCGAGAGCGACCTGACCCGCAGCCTCGACACCCATGGCCAGGACGAAGTGACCGAGTTGGCCCGGCATTTCAATGGTTTCACCGCCAAGTTGCGTGGCGTAGTCACCCAATTGCAGTCCAGCGCCGCCGCCCTGGAACAAGCCTCCAGCGAGTTGGGCAGCAATGCCTCGCAGGCCCAGGAGCGCAGCCAGCAACAATCCCTGCAGATGGAACAAGTGGCCGCCGCCATCAGCCAGGTGACCACTGGCGTCCAGGATGTGGCACGCAGCGCCGAGCATGCCGCCGAAGGGGTCCGCGAGGCCGAGGGCCAGGCCCGGCAGGGCCAGGTCAATATCGATAGCAGCCTGCAGCAGATCGGCCAGTTGTCGGCGACCATCGACCAGGCCGTGGAGGTGATCCGCACCCTGGCGGCCGAGAGCACCCAGATCGGCACGGTGCTGGAGGTGATTCGCTCCATCGCCGAGCAGACCAACCTCCTGGCCTTGAACGCCGCCATCGAGGCCGCCCGCGCCGGCGAGCAGGGCCGCGGTTTCGCCGTGGTGGCCGACGAGGTGCGCCTGCTGGCCCAGCGTACCCAGCAGTCCACCGCGGAAATCCAGGGCATGATCGAGCGCCTGCAGAGCCACTCCGAGGCCGCGGTACGGGTCATCGGCGATAGCAGCCGGGCCTCCCAGGCGACCATCGAACAAGCCGGCCTGGCAGGTTCTAGCCTCAATGCCATCGGCCAGGTCCTGCACACGCTCAACGAACTGAACGCCTCGATCGCCAGCGCTACGCTGCAACAGGCCCATGTGGTCGAAGACATCAACCACAACGTCGGCCAGGCCGCCGGCCTGTCCCAGGGGACGGCCTTGGCGGCCCAGCACTCCAGCACCGCCAGCCGGCATCTCAGGGAGCTCTCCGAACAGCTCAACGGCCTCTTGCGCCAGTTCCGCGTCTGATCCGCCGGGCCATCCGAATCCGCCGCTGCGCATCCCGCCGGTGGATTCGGCCAACACCTGACGCCGCTGGCCAGTCTGGGTACAATCCGCCCCCTCCTCCCCTTCCCAAGGAACCATCATGTCCGGGCTTGAACTGTTTGCCGCTGCGCTCGGCGTCATCGCCGTCTGGCTGACAGTCAGGCAAAACCCCTGGTGCTGGCCCATCGGCCTGGTCATGGTGCTGCTCTACAGCTGGATCTTCTTCGAGGTCAAGCTCTATTCCGACATGCTGCTGCAGGTGGTCTACGCCGCATTGCAGCTCTATGGCTGGTGGCAATGGACCCGCGGCGGCGACCGGCACCAGGGACGCCCGGTCAGCCAGCTAGAGTTCCCCGCCCTGCTCCAGGGCCTGGCCCTGGGGGCGGTCGGCAGCCTGGTGCTGGGGGCGGCCATGGCCCATTGGACCGACGCCGCGCAACCCTGGCTGGACGCAGCCCTGACCGCCTTCAGCCTGGTGGCGCAATGGTGGATGGCGCAGAAACGCGTGCAGTGCTGGCCGTTGTGGATCGCCGTGGACGTGATCTTCGTCGGCCTGTTCATCTATAAGCAGCTGTACCTCACCGCCGCGCTATATGCCCTGTTCACCTTGCTGGCCATCCAGGGCTGGCGGACCTGGCGCGCCGATCCGGCCCTGCAGCCATGAAGGTACTGGTTCTGACCGGTCCGGAATCCAGCGGCAAGAGTTGGCTGGCGGCCGAGCTGCAAGCCCATTTCGGCGGCCTGCTGGTGGGTGAATACGTGCGCCACTTCATGGAGCAGGAACGCCGTGATACCTGCCTGGCGGACATTCCCCGGATCGCCAGGGGCCAACTGGCCTGGGAGGATCAGGCGCGGGCGCAACGACCCGAATTGCTGATCCTCGACACCCACCTGTTGAGCAACATCCTCTGGAGCCGGGCACTGTTCGACGATTGCCCGCCCTGGCTCGAAGAACAGCTGCTGGCCCGGCACTACGACCTGCATCTGTTGCTGTCGCCAGAGGACGTTCCCTGGAGCGCCGACGGCCTGCGCTGCCAACCGGAACTAGAGGAACGCCAGGCCTTCTTCCAGGCCACGCGGCACTGGCTGGAGCAACACCAGCAAGCCTACAGGATCATCGGCGGCGATTGGTCGATGCGTCACCGCCAGGCCTTCGAGCTGGTCCGGCAACAATTGCTGGGCTGAGCATCCAGCGCTTGCCAGTGTCCACTTCTGAAACACTCCTGGGTTGAGCGGAGCGCCATTTTCCGGGGGCGCTGCCGCTTCCAGGCAAAACTGTTGCACCGCTGATACACCCCCTCGACAACCCGCATTCCAGAGCATCGTCCCGGCTATGGCCAATGGCCTTGACCCTGTCCTGTCTCAGATTTGAAACAGCTGCCCGCGCCGGCATCGAGCTGTTTCTCCAAGTATTTGATTAGGCGGAACAAATAAAAAGCGGCACGGCTCCTGCTCTATCCCTCTCAACGCTGACTAGGGCCAGCACTGAGAAGAAGGAATGCCGCCGTGGGGACTCTGCATGAAAGTTTCACCCGCCTGTTGCTGATCGGTTGCGCCATCGGTGCAGTGCATAGCCTTCCGGCCTTGGCGGCAGGCAATGGCGAAATCGTCCTTGAACGCCAGATGTACGCAACGCCGATCGGCCGCGCCCGCAACCTCGACAACAATCCCACCACCGTCAATGCCAACCCTTCAGGGGTCGTCACCGGCATGACCAATGGCGAAATCAGCGACAACGACTTTGCCGGCATCAGCAGCGGCGCATTGGTGCGCGGGGCGGTGATGCCCAATGGCAACGGGGTGCCCGGCATGAACATCGTCACCAATCCCAACGGCCTGCCTGGCATGAGCGCGGGCCATGGCGGTGGCTCCGGGGCGTCGATCTCCAATTCGATCAACCGTTCCATGGGTTCTGCCATGGCGCCGCTGAACAACATCGGAGGTCGTTGAGATGAAGCTCTCACTGATCCTGCTGGCGCTGCTGGGCTGCACCTCGGCCATGGCCGATAACGGCGCCCCGGTTCAAGACACCGCGACCCTGAGCAGTTCCGGCGCAGGTTACAGAGGCAACCTCAACATCAACCAGGCCGCCGGCGACCAGCAACAACAGACCAACGTGCGGGCCATCGCCATCGGTACCAATGCCAGTGCCAGCACCGGCGTAACCCAGAAGATCACGACGCCCGCCGACCGCTCGGTCAACGCCACCAGCACCATCGGCGGCAACTCCTTCAGCAACGGCAACGGCGCACTGGGCGTGAACCAGTCGTCCGGCGCCAATAACCAGATGGCCAATGCCCTGCGGATCAGTATCAGCGCCAATCCGCAGGGCATGGACGACAGCGCGCTCTCGCAGCAGAACGTCGCGCTGTTACCGAACTCAGGAGCACCTGATACCCATCAAGGCAGCCGCCAGGTCGTTACCAGCGACCAGGCCTTCACCGGCAGCCGGGGAGTCGTCCAGGTGAACCAGAGTGCCGGGGTGGGAAACCAGATGGCTAACACCCTGAGCATCCGGGTCGCAGACTGACCCTTCGTAGTGCGATTGGAAAGTACCAACACTTAACCAACTAATAAGCACCGGAGAAACACCATGAAACCAACAATGGCTCTCAAACCACTGGTTTTCGCCCTGGCCGCCGTCATGGCAATGGCTGCCCAGGCAGGTGGGAACAACAACGGTCACCATGGTCATGACAATGGCCACCACAACCAAGGTCCGGATCTCAACACTCTGCTGCAAATCACCGCCGGGGCCGGTGCCGCAGTCATCGATGTGCAAGACAGCAACACCAACGTGGTGAAAAACCAGGGCACCAACAACAACGCCAAGATCGAAGGTTCGCTCAACGGCTCCAACGGCAACATGGGCGCCAACGTCGCCGCCGGCGATGGCAACCAACAAGACAACGCCGCAGCCCTGGCCACCGCCGATGAACGCTTCATCTTCGGTAGCGCAGTGGCTGTCTCCAGCGCCACCCAGCTGAACAACAACAACTATGTGAAGAACTCTTCCACCCAAAACAATGCCGTGCTCAACAACTCCGGCAACAACGGCTCGGGCAACCTGGGCATGAACGTCACCGCCGGCGACTTCAACCAACAGAAAAACAACCTGGCGATCGCCGTATCCGGGGGCCGTGTAGCCACCGCCGCCACCTCGGCCAACCAGTCCTCAACCAACCTGGTCGTGGAAAACAAAGGGGTCCAGGCCTACAAGAAAGACACCCTCAGCGGTGGCTTCGTAGCCTCCGGCAGCTACAAAGGCACCGGTACCGGCAAGATCGAAGGCGACGACGATCATGGCCATGGCAACAAAGGCCACGGCAACGACGATCAGAAATTCACCTTCAAGGAGCAAGGCTCCATCGAACTGGCCGGCTACTGGACCCAGCAAGTGCTGACCAAAGACGGCTGGAAAGCACCTGTGGTCAACAACGCCAGCATGACCAACTCGATGAACGGCTTCTCCGGCAACGGCGGCGCCAACGTATCGGCTGGCGTGGGCAACCAACAAAGCAACTCGCTGTCCATCGCCGCCGGCTGCAAAGCCTGCATGTAGTCGCGATCGTAACGAAAGCCCCGGAAACGGGGCTTTTCCACAGTCTCACCAGGCGTAACGATCATGCGTACTGCACTTCTCATCCTGGCGCTCAGCCTTTGTGGTCCGGTACATGTACAGGCTGCGCAGATGGCCTTTGCCGGGCTTCCCGATGGTGGCTTGCTCTTCAAGAAGGTACAAAGCGTACGCGAGCGCAAGTTCGCCGACCTCGTCGAACAGAAGACCGACTTCAGCTGCGGTGCCGCCTCGCTGGCGACCATCCTGCGCCAGGCCTACTGGCTGGATGTCGACGAAGAGCATGTGATCAAGGGCATGTTGATGACTTCGGACCAGAAACTGGTCCAGACCCAGGGTTTTTCCATGCTCGACATGAAGCGCTACGCCGAAAGTATCGGCATGCGCGCCCGCGGTTACCGGATCCCGCCCGACAAGCTCGATGCCGTGAGCATCCCGGTGATCGTGCTGATGGAGATCCGCGGCTACAAGCACTTCGTGGTGCTGCAGCGCACCCAGAAAGACTGGGTATACATCGGTGACCCGGTCCTGGGCCATAAACGCTACACCCGCGATGATTTCGTCAAGGGCTGGAATGGCATCGTCTTCGCCATCATCGGCCCCGGCTATGACAAGGCCAACGCTTTGCTCGACCCACCCGTCCCGCTGACCGCGAAAAACAAGCTCGATGCCTTCTACCCGGTCAAAGATGCGGAGCTGATGGATTTCGGTTTCATCCAAAGCGACTTCTTCTAGAAGCCCAGACAACTAGAAAGGGGCAGGATGCTCCGGGAGCAGCAGATGAAGACTTCATACTGGCTGGCCGCGGCCTGCCTGGCAGCAGCTCTTCCGGCCCATGCGGGCTTCAAGCCCATCGAAGTGCAGGACCAGGAACTCTCGCAACTGCGCGGCCGTTATGTGATGCCCGGGCGCATCATCAGCTTCGGCATCGTCATGAACAGCACATGGCGCAATGCGAGCGGCGACCTGATCGGCGCCAGCAGCACCCTGCAGATCCAGCAGTCCACCGTCCAGCCACAGTTCTACGTGACCACCATCAACCAGGCCGGCAACGGCAGCGCGCCGGCCCAGGGTACCGGCAATGTGATCGGCGGTGCTGGCCTGGGCAGCGGCCAGGGCGTGACCCAGGTGGTGCGCGCCGCGGGCGACGGCAACAGCGCCTACAACAATGTCAGCATCAACGTCAGCGAGGCCAACCAGGCGCCGGTCCAGGTCAACAATCCAGGCCAGGCCCTGCTCAGTGGCCAGACCATTACCAGCAGCAACGCCGCTGGCACTGTTTCGGTCTCGGCGCTCAGCGGCGGCATCCAGATGGCCATCCAGGCCAGCGCCCACCAGGGCAGTAGCCTGCAGCAAGTAGCCCAGGGCAACGTCCTGCAGAACACTCGACTGCTGGGCAACAGCAACTTGGTGAACAACCTCACGCAACTCAATGTTGTCCTACAAAATAACGGTCCCAGCACCGGCGCGCTGGACTGCAACTTAACGACGCTGAACGGACTACGCAATTTGAAATTCTGAACTACGCTGCTCTCGACCATTGGGGTTTACAAGGGACGGTTTATTTCATGTATCGATCGGTTTCACTGCGCGCGGCAGTTTGTTTGAGTACTCTCCTGCCGATGGCGCTGCAAGCAGCGCCTGAGTCGGATGTAGAGGCCCTGAAACGAGAGCTTCTGGAGTTGAAGCAGCGCTATGAAGTGCAGCAGAAAGCCCTGGCAGTACTGGAACAGCGGGTCCGGCAGGTCGAGGACCAGCCCGCTGCGCCACCACCTAGACGCCTGGTGAAATCCCCGGCCGATCTCAAGGGCAACCAGCAGGTAGCCGGTACCGGAGCCACTGCAGCCTCCGGCGGTGCTGGCGGTGGCGCCAGCTATGGGCAGTCGCTCAAGGATGATTCGACTCCAGCCCAGAGTGTGACCAACCTCTACGACGAGGCCAGCGGCTTCTTCGGCGGCGGCAAGTTCAGCTTCGAGACCGGCTTGACCTACGCCCGCTACGACACTCGCCAGCTAACCCTCAACGGCTTCCTGGCCCTGGATTCGATCTTCCTGGGCAGCATCAACCTGGACCGGATCAAGTCCGATACCTGGACCATGGACCTGACCGCCCGCTACAACCTGGATAATCGCTGGCAGTTCGATATCAACGCCCCGGTGATCTACCGCGAATCCACCTATTCGTCCGCCGGTGCCAGTGGCGGTTCTGGGCAGCGCATTTCGGAAGATACCGTCACCCGCAACCCGACCCTGGGGGATGTCAACGTCGGGGTCGCCTATAAATTCCTCGACGAGTCCGAGAGCCTGCCCGATGCCGTGGTCAGCCTGCGGGTCAAGGCCCCTACTGGCAAGGACCCTTTCGGCATCAAGTTTGTCAGGAAAGAGGACAACAGCAACCTGGCCGTACCGGAGAGCCTGCCGACCGGCAACGGCGTCTGGGCCATCACCCCGGGGATTTCCCTGGTCAAGACCTTCGACCCCGCGGTGTTGTTCGGCAGCCTGTCCTACACCTACAACATGGAAGACTCGTTCAGCGACATCAGCCCCAATCCGGTCGAGAAGTCCCCAGGGAAGGTCAAGTTGGGCGACAGCTTCCAGGTCGGCGCCGGCGTAGCCTTCGCCCTGAACGAGAAGATGAGTATGGCCTTCTCGGTTTCCGACCAGGTCCAGCGCAAGAGCAAGATCAAGTACAAGAACCAGGACTGGCAATCGGTGCAGTCCAGCGACGCCAACGCCGCGTACTTCAACGTCGGCATGACCATCGCCGCCACCGATCACCTGACCATCGTGCCCAACCTGTCGCTGGGCATGACCCAGGACGCGCCGGACTTCACCTTCAGCCTGAAATTCCCCTACTACTTCTGAACGGCCCCAAAGCCAAGGCCCGCAGCGACTCCCCAATCGCTGCGGGCCTTGGCCTTTTTCCGCCCTAGCGGATCTGGTGCTTGTGCAGCAAACGGTAGAAGGTCGGGCGCGAGATCCCCAGGACCCTGGCCGCCACACTGAGGTTGTCACTGTGGCGGTTCAGCACATCGCACAGGGCCTGGCGTTCGGCACGGTGCTTGTAGTCTTCGAGAGTGCCCATGGGCGCATCCTGGGTCGACAAGCCCTGCAGCCCCAGGTCGCCGGCCTGGATCTGCCGCCCTTCGGCCAACACCAGGCCACGCCGCACCCGGTTGGCCAACTCGCGGACATTGCCCGGCCAGTCGTGCTTGCCCATGGCCACCAGGGCGTCCTCGCTGAAGCTGCGGGGCCGGCGGCCGGTTTCCTGACTGTAGAAATGCGCAAAGTGGCTGGCCAGCATGCCCAGGTCACCATGGCGCTCGCGCAAGGGTGCGGTGATCACCTGCAATACATTGAGCCGGTAATACAGGTCCTCGCGGAACCGTCCGCTGGTGATGGCCTGTTCCAGGTCCACATGGGTAGCGGCCAACACCCGGACATCTACCGGAATCGGCTGGCTGCCACCGACCCGTTCGATGTGTTTTTCCTGCAAAAACCGCAGCAGGTTGGCCTGCAGTTCCAAGGGCAAGTCACCGATTTCGTCGAGGAACAGCGTGCCGCCGTTGGCCGCCTCGATGCGTCCGACCTTGCGTTGGTGGGCACCGGTGAAGGCGCCCTTTTCATGGCCGAACAGCTCGGACTGGATCAGGTGCTCGGGAATGGCCCCGCAGTTGATGGCCACGAACGGCTTGTCGTAACGCAGGGACTGGCGATGCAGGGTACGCGCCACCAGCTCCTTGCCGGTGCCGCTCTCCCCACGGATCAATACCGGAGACTCGGTGGGCGCCAGCTTGCCGAGCAACTTGCGCAGATCGCGGATCGTACGGCTGTCGCCCAGCAGCTCGTGTTCGGGCTGATCCACATGGACCGAGCCCTGACCGCGCAGGCGGGCCATGCCGAACGCCCGTCCCAGGGTCACCTGGACCCGGGATACATCGAACGGCAGGGTGTGGAAATCGAAGAACCACTCGCAGACGAAGTCACCGACCTTTTGCAGGCGCAGGACTTCCTGGCTCAGCACCGCGATCCACTCGGTGCCGCTGCGGCTGATCAGGTCCTTGACCGCTTCCGGGCGCTCCAGGTGGAAAGGTTGCAGGCGCAGCAAGCCGACATCACAGGAGCGCTCGCGGGCGGACTCCAGGTCACAGCTGTCGACATCCCAACCGATGGTGCGCAAGCCAGGCAACAAGCGGTGGCAATCATCACAGGGATCGACCACCAGCAACCGACGCTGCACGGGAGCTTCGAGCATGACTGTTCCTTGCCGCCACAGTGAGGAAAAGTTATTAGAAACAGTGGTTTGGCAAACCTGGCAGTAACATTAGCAAGAACTTGACGCACGGATGTATCGATTGCTTATAGCGCTGATTGCCAAAGGAACTAAAGTGCCACTTGAGAGGGCCACTTGAGCGACCGATTGTCGCAGTTATTTTTTTAACCCCCCGCAACTAAGGGCTCTGCCCCGGGGCTTGCGCACGAAAGACGTAAAAACTTGTTTTTCAGTGTGACCCGTCCCCCACCTCGGTGCATCAGTACAAATAACCAGCCGAACGGTAAGCCCAACCGACGGCACATCATTTGATTGGGCACCATAGAGAGAAGACCCCCATGAACGCCCCGCTCCGTATCAACGAAGCACTTTTGATCGCCGACCGCGCATTCAAGCCTTTCCAATGCGTGGCCTGGGCTCCACAGGACGGTAACGGCGAGTTGAGCCTGACCGTCATCGACCGTACCAGCACCCGTATCGGCCATGCGCAAATCCCCAGCAGCGCCTACTCCGACCCAGCCCAGCTGGAAACCCTGCTCAACCAGGCACGTGCCGAACTGAGCCAGGAAGGCTACGCACTGCAATCCTGGGCCATGCCCAAGTAAGCGATGCTGTTAACGGATCACCCGAACGGGTGATCCGCTGTTCTAAGCCAGCAACTAAGCAAGCTTTACGCTTGACCTTCCCTATAACTGTCCCTGTTGCGGCATTAGTTGCCCTGGTTGTTCTAGCAAGCATCTCGTGCAAACCATTCCGGTACTCCACGAACTGCTGTTTCCAGCCATTCCGATTATTTTTCCCTGGGCCTCGCTCATGGCCGTCCCATCAGTGGATCGCTGATGCTGTGCTCGCCGGTTTCCAGGCGTCCGGCAACCCTGCGCAACCAGCCGCCATCACTGTGCAAGGTCAGGTCATACCAGCCACCGCTGGACTCGCAGGGGAACACCTGGCGCACCTCGCCCCCGGCCGGAATCGACAAGGTCCACGGGCCCTGCTGGGTATAAGGGCAACGATCGATGCTGACCGTCGCGGCCTGCCCACCAGGGTTGCTCAGGGTCAGTTGCAACTGGTGCTGGCTGGACGTCACCAATAGCTCCGGCTGACGTTGTTGCACCTGGCCGTGGAAACTGCGGTGGAACCCGTTCGGGCCCAGAACCCAGAGCTGGTAGCGCTCGACCACTGTCCAGCTGTCCTGCAACGCCTTGCCGGCCTCCAGCGTATAACGGCGGGGAATATCCGCCAGGTGCAAGCCGTCGTAGACATGCAGGACGGCCCCCTGGGCGCCGGTGTTCTGCAGGCTCAGGGACAAGGTCCGGGCCTTGTGGTCGACCTGGCTATCGACGTGCAAGCGATATGGCAAGGCCCGTGAAGGACGCGCCAGGCGCTTCTGCTGCGGCACCAGTTGCTTGCTGGTCGACGGCACCGGCACCGGCAACAGTTTTTCCTGGCGCTGGCGCAGGCTGTCGGCAGCCTGGCGGGTAGTGGTTTGCAGCGCTGGCAGTGGCTCGTGGTTGGGATCGACGAAGTTGAACGCCGAGGTCAAGTCGCCGCATACCGCGCGGCGCCAGGCGCTGACATTCGGCTCACGGACGCCGAAGCGTTTTTCCAGAAATTGCAGCACCGAGGTGTGGTCGAACACCTGGGAGTTGACCCAACCACCGCGGCTCCAGGGTGAAAGCACCAGCATCGGTACCCGCGGCCCGGGTCCGTAGACCCCGCCGTCCGGCCGCGGCTGCTGGGTCGAGCCGGCCGGAGCCGGATGCTTGAACAGCTCGCTGTCGAACGCCAGGGTCGACTTGCCGGCGAAAGTGCCGTCCTTGCGCTGGGAAGGTGCCGAGGGCGACGGCACATGATCGAAAAAGCCATCGTTTTCGTCATAGGTCACCAGCAGCACGGTCTTGCTCCAGACCTCGGGGTTGCTAGTCAAGGCCTGCAGGATCTCCTGGGTGAACCAGCCGCCCTGGACCGGGCTCGACGGCCCCGGGTGCTCGGAATAGGCCGCCGGGGCCACGATCCAGCTGACCTGGGGCAACTTGCCGGCCTGCACGTCGCTGCGAAAGCCGCCGATGATGGCCTCCAGGTTGCTGCCAGTGCTGGCCGGCAAGGTATTGCCGTTGCCCTTGTACAGCGGCGCCACGGCATTGAGCGCGTCGGTATAGGGAACGAAGGCATTGAAGCCGCTGGGGGGCTGGGCCGGGTTGCCCACCTGCACGCTGGCGGCCCGATACTGGCGAAAGCCTGCCAGCGGGTTGTCGCCGAAGTTGTCCGGCAGATGCTGGTAGACCTTCCAGCTCACGCCCTGCTCTTCCAGGCGTTCGGGATAGGTCTTCCAGGTGTAACCGACATTCACTGGCCCCGGCCCATCCCACTCATTGACCACGGCAGCCACTTGCCCGCCAGTCGGCCCGTTGGTGCCGGTCCAGAGGAACAGCCGGTTAGGGTTGGTGCCGGCATGCACCGCGCAGTGGTAGGCATCGCACAAGGTGAAGGTACTGGCCAGGGCGAACTGGAATGGCAGCTCCTGCTCGCTGTAGTAGCCCATGGAGGTGTTGGTCTTGTAGGTCGGCCAGGCATTCATGCGGCCGTCGCTCCAGGCCGAGTGGGCATCGCTCCAGGTATGGGGCGTGCCGCTGACCCGCTGGGCGTTGCCCCGGGAACTGTCCAGGTGATAGGGCATGACCACCCGGCCCTTGCCCTGCTGTTCCCAGACTTCACGCTGGCCGGACAACGGGATGGTGAAGCGGTCGCTGAAACCGCGTACACCGGGGAAAGTACCGAAGTAATGGTCGAAGGAACGGTTTTCCTGCATCAGGATGACTACATGCTCGACATCCTTGATCGTCCCTGTGCGATTGTTCGCCGGTATTGCCAGGGCCTGGCGAATGGAAACCGGCAAAGATGAAAAGAACGAGCCGATGGCGGCGGCTTGCAAGAGCTTCCTGCGTGAAATATCGGGCATGGGTCAATGAGTCCTTGTGGTTGCAACGCGGTCTATAACGCTGCCTGCAAGGTATTCATTTCTAATAACAATGCAGTGACACTGACATTGCAATGAATGCCATTTCCAATCATTAGCCAACCTATCAACCAACACTGAAGTCGCCACTGGCTTATATATGAACGGCCTTGGAAGAATATTGGGTGAATAAAACTCCCGAGCCTGCAAAGTGCCAGTAGCTGCACGCCTGGATCGGCCTTGACAAGGCTTGAAGTCCCTGAAAACCGGGAACAACCCATGGAGGTTCCCGGAGCCTTTCATGTATGCAAGCTATGTAGGCTATCGCAGCTCGTCAGCCACTTCGTTGCGCTGGACCCGCAACGGATTGAAGAACAGGCGAATGAACTGCGGATCCCGCGCGAGCTTGTAGTCTTCACCGACGAAGTACTCCTTGGCCGCGGGATCGTTCTTGGCCAGGTACAGGATCCAGGCCGTGGTGATACCGGCGAACTCGTTTTCCTTGAGGCTTCGCACCGGGCTGAAGTGCGTGGCGTTATGGGCGGTGGCGCTCCATCCCGGCACCGCCTTGATCAAACCGCCCTGCCACAGCCGCGGCCAGGCCCAGGCCGGTACCACCACATCCGCGGCGCCGGTGAGCACCAGCGTCGGCGTACGGACCGTGGAGCCCAGGCCGATGGGCCCGGGCTCGATCGGCAGCGAACCTATGTACTGGAGTTGCGGGTCAATGGCCTTCAAGGTCTCGGGCATGAGGCTGGAGGAGAGAATCGACGCCCCGCCACCTGCCGAATGCCCAGCCACTATGGTCCGCGCCAGGTCGACCTTGCCAAATAGCGGCGAGGTCGGATCCTGATTGAGCCTGCTCAGCTCCACCGCCCCCAGGACGTGCATGCTCGGCGCGGTATTGATGAAGTCCGAAGACACCACCACCACGAAACCGTAGCTGGCCCACAGCCTCAACAGTTCGGTGTATTGCCCCTGGTTGGAAAGAATGCCACCGACGAAGTTGACTACCGGCAACTTGTCCAGGCTCTTTATATTGGCCGGGTAATAGACGCTGGTGGAAATAGGATTGCTGAACCCGTAGGGAAATGACTGGTTGCATTGAAGGCTGTTGTCCAACAACAGGATCTTCGCCAGCACTCCCAACAAGCCACGGCAGTCACTCAAGACCGCATTGGTCGCTACCTTGTAGGGGCCAGGTGACTTGGCGAATTGTTCATTGGCCAACCCCAGCGCCGGAACCAGTTGCGAAGCGCCTGCCAGGCTGACAGAAGCCAGCAACGCACCGCCCAAACCAAGTTTCATTGCAAGTTTGCGTATCGCCTTCATGGTAATTCCCTTTATTTGCCTGCTTTCCCTGCAAGGCCGAATACCGGTGCCTGGCCGTGCCCCCTTTGAATATCGAGCAGATGAACATTGAGGTGATGACATGGAACTGCAACACCTGTGAAGCACTGCCGCATTCGTCATGCGCCAGCCTGGCGCGACCCTAGAACAGGAGAAAATGGCAGGTCAATGGTTATTTGCCACCCGCCTCAACCGGGAACGGTGCAAGCACACAGCCCCAAAGATTGTGGCAAAAGATTTCATCGTTTCTTGATTCTCCTTCTCGCATGCGGCAACTTGCGCGCTTCTCACTACAAGGAGCAGCCAATGTCCGGTTCAATGGCCCAGGCGTTCGCCCATAATTTTCTCGGCCACTCACCCCGCTGGTACAAGGCAAGCATTGTCGCGTTCCTGCTACTCAACCCATTGCTGTTCTTCGGGGTCAGCCCGGCCGCCGCCGGCTGGTGCCTGGTGCTCGAATTCATCTTCACCCTGGCCATGGCCCTCAAGTGTTATCCCCTGATGCCCGGCGGGCTGCTGCTGGTGCAGGCGATGTTGCTGGGCATGGCCACTCCCCAGGCGCTGTACGACGAACTGGTGCACAACTTCCCGGTGATCCTGCTGTTGATGTTCATGGTCGCCGGCATCTATTTCATGAAGGAGCTGCTGCTGTTCCTGTTCTCAAGGCTGCTGCTGGGGGTGCGCTCCAAGACGCTGCTGGGGTTGCTGTTCTGCTTCCTGTCGGCCTTTCTCTCGGCCTTTCTCGACGCCCTGACCGTCACTGCGGTGATCATCAGCGCCGCGGTGGGCTTCTATTCGGTGTACCACCGCGTGGCATCGGGCAACGATCCGCGCCAGGACAGCGGCTATGGCGACGATCGGCAATTGCCAGCGCTGCACCATGACGACCTGGAACAATTTCGCGCCTTCCTGCGCAGCTTGCTGATGCATGGGGCTGTGGGCACTGCCCTGGGCGGCGTCTGCACCCTGGTGGGCGAGCCGCAGAACCTGCTGATCGGCCATGAGATGGGTTGGCACTTCGCCGACTTCTTCCGCCAGGTCGCCCCGGTATCCCTGCCGGTACTGGTGGCGGGGCTGGTGACTTGCGTGCTGCTGGAGAAACTGCGCTGGTTCGGCTACGGCACCCTGCTGCCGGACAATGTCCGCCAGATCCTGGCCAACTACGCCGCCGAGGACGATGCGCAGCGCACGGCCCGCCAACGCGCGGCCCTGCTGGTGCAAGGCCTGGCAGCCCTGATATTGATCGTCGGCCTGGCGTTGCATGTGGCCGAGGTCGGGCTGATCGGCCTGTTGGTGATCGTGCTGATCACCGCCTTTACCGGCATCACCGACGAACACCGGCTGGGCAACGCCTTCAAGGACGCCATGCCTTTCACCGCCCTGCTGGTGGTGTTCTTCGCCGTGGTGGCGGTGATCCACCAGCAACAGCTGTTCACGCCGCTGATCCAGTGGGTGCTGGCGCTGCCGGCGGATCGCCAACCGGGCATGCTGTTCATCGCCAACGGCCTGCTGTCTGCCATCAGCGACAACGTGTTCGTGGCCACCATCTATATCACCGAGGTCAAGCAAGCCTTCCTGGACGGGCAGATGAGCCGCGAACACTTCGAGACCCTGGCCATCGCCATCAACACCGGCACCAACCTGCCCAGCGTCGCCACGCCCAACGGCCAGGCGGCGTTCCTGTTCCTGCTGACCTCGGCCATCGCGCCGCTGGTGCGCCTGTCCTATGGCCGCATGGTATGGATGGCGCTGCCCTACACCCTGGTGATGGGCGTGCTGGGCTGGTACGCAGTCAGCTACTGGCTATAAAGAAGGATTGACGACGCTGCCAGGGCCCCTGGCAGCGGTTGCAGGCTCAGCGCAGCAGGATATAGCGCTCGATCGCCTGGGCGGCGCCATCCTCCTGGTTAGTGCCGGTGACCACATCGGCCAGGCGCTTGACCTGTTCTTCGGCCTGGCCCATGGCGATCGACAACCCGGCCCGCTGGAACATCGCCGGATCGTTGCCGCCATCACCCAGGGCCGCAGTGCGCGCAAGGGGCACGCCGAGGTATCCGGCGAGCGTCGCCAAGGCCTGGCCCTTGTCCGCCTGCACGGCAGTGACATCCAGGAACCGCGGTTGCGACCGCGAGACCTGGGCCTGCCCCGCGGTCTGGCGTTGCAGGCGTGCCTCCAGCTCCCTCAGCAAGCGTCCGTCGCTACTGGCCGCCACGACCTTGTCGACGCAGTGCAGGTACTCCTCGAAGCTGTCCACCACCTGCGGCGCATAACCCAGGGCCTGCTGCTCCAACGGCAGCAAGGGTCCGTCGGGATCGCGCACCAGCCACTGGTTGTCGGCGAAGACCCAGGTCTCGACCTGGGGATAGGAGGCGAACAGCAGCAGCGCCGTAACGACCGCCGCTACCGGGACATGATGACGAGCCAGGTAGCGACCATCGGGGTGGACGATGCTGCCGCCGTTGAATCCGGCGCTGGGCAGTTCCACCCCGAGTTCTTCGAGTTGCCGCCGCATGGCCCGTGGCGGACGACCGCTGGCCAGGCTGAAACCAATGCCGGCGTCATGCAGGGCACGCACGGCGGCGACGGTTCGTGGACTCAGACTGTGGTCCGGACGCAGCAGCGTGCCATCCATGTCGCTCAGCACAAAGTCGATGGGATAGGCGTTCGAGCCACTCATCCCAGGGGGCGCCAGACCCGGCCATCGCGGGCCAGCAATTGGTCGCCCGCATCCGGCCCGTCGGTGCCGGCCGGATATTGCTGCAGGCTCGCGTCCTGCTTCCAGGCGTCGAGGAACGGCTGTACCGCACGCCAGCCATTCTCGATGTTGTCCGCACGCTGGAAGAGCGTCTGGTCGCCGATCAGGCAGTCGTAGATAAGCGTCTCGTAGCCGGTGGACGGCTGCATCTCGAAGAAGTCCTTGTAGGCGAAGCCGGACTCGATACTTGCCATGTCCAGGGTCGGCCCGGGCTTCTTCGCCAGCAGGTCGAACCACACGCCTTCGTCGGGCTGGATCTGGATCCGCAGGTAGGTCGGCATCAGGCGCTCGACCTCGGTATCGCGGAACTGCGCATAAGGCGCCGGCTTGAAGCAGATGACGATCTCGGTGTCGCGCACGCTCATGCGCTTGCCGGTACGCAGGTAGAACGGCACCCCGACCCAGCGCCAGTTGTCGATCATCACCTTGAGCGCGACATAGGTCTCGGTGTTGCTGTCGGGCGCCACGTTGGTTTCCTCGCGGTATCCGGCCAGGCTCTTGCCGTCCAGCTGGCCGGCGCTGTACTGGCCGCGCACCGAGTTGGCCCGGGCCTCGTCCAGCGTCCAGGGACGGATGGCGCCCACCACCTTGGCCTTCTCGCCGCGCACCGCATCGGCGCCGAAGGCCGCCGGCGGCTCCATGGCCACCATCGCCAGCAGTTGGAACAGGTGGTTGGGCACCATGTCCCGCAGGGCGCCGGTGTTTTCGTAAAAGCTGCCACGGGTTTCCACCCCGACGGTTTCCGCCGCGGTGATCTGCACGTGGTCGATGTAATGATTGTTCCAGAACGCCTCGAACAGGCTGTTGGAGAAACGGCTGACGAGGATGTTCTGTACGGTTTCCTTGCCCAGGTAATGGTCGATGCGGTAGATCTGCTTCTCGCCCATGACCTTGAGCAGGCAGGCATTGAGGGCCTCGGCGGTCTGCAGATCGGAACCGAAGGGTTTCTCGACCACCACCCGGCGAAACGCCCCAGGCTCCTCTTGCAGCAGCCCCGCGGCGCCCAGGCGTTGCACCACCTCACTGAAAAAGCGCGGTGCGGTGGCCAGGTAGAACACGGCGTTGCCGGTGCCGCTGGCGGCGATTCGCGTCGCCAGCTCGACATAGGTGGCATCGTCCAGGAAATCACCCTGGACATAGCTGATGCCCCGGGTCAGGCGCGCCCAGACGTCGGCATCGATGCGGGTCCCTTGCCCTTGTTTCTTGAGTACTTCGTCGCGAAGGAAGTCTTCCAGCAAAGTGGCGAACTCACTGTCGCTCACCGCATTGTGATCGACGCCGACGATCCGCAGCCCCTCGTCCAGCAAACCGTCGCGACTGAGGTTGTACAGTGCCGGCATCAGCAGGCGCTTGACCAGGTCGCCACGGGCGCCGAACAGGAACAGCGTGGTCGCCGGGGCCGGCAGTGCCTTGGACTTCCTTCGCTCGGTCATTTCTTCCCGGTCTCCACATGGCCGCCAAAGCCGAAGCGCATGGCCGAGAGGATCTTGTCGCCATAAGTACCCTGGCCACGCGAGCGATAACGGGAGAACAGCGAATTGGACAGCACCGGAACCGGCACCGCCTGCTCCATGGCCGCCTCGATGGTCCAACGGCCTTCACCGCTGTCGGCCACCGAACCGGAGAAACCGTCCAGCTTGGGATCGCTGGCCAGGGCGTCGGCGGTCAGGTCCAGCAACCAGGACGAGACCACGCTGCCGCGCCGCCAGACTTCGGCGATATCGGCGACATTCAGGTCGAAGCGCTGGTCTTCTGGCAGGCTTTCCGAGCTCTTGGTCTTGAGAATGTCGAAGCCTTCGGCGAAGGCCTGCATCATGCCGTACTCGATACCGTTATGGATCATCTTGACGAAGTGCCCGGCACCGGCGGGACCGGCGTGGATATAGCCGCGCTCGGCGCGGTCGTCACTGGCGACACGGTCCTTGGTGCGGGGGATCGATCCCATTCCCGGGGCCAGGGCAGCGAACAGCGGGTCCAGGCGCAGTACTTCATCGGCGTCGCCACCGATCATCATGCAATAGCCCCGCTCCAGGCCCCAGACACCGCCGGAGGTGCCGACATCGATATACTTCAGGCCCTTCTGCGCCAGGTCCCGGGCACGGCGGATGTCATCCTTGTAGTAGGTGTTGCCGCCGTCGATGATCACGTCGCCCGGCTCCAGCAACTGGCTCAGGGTATCGATGGTCTCTTCGGTGGGCGCGCCGGCGGGCAACATCACCCAGACCGCTCGCGGCTGTTGCAGGCCAGCCACCAGGGCCGGCAGGTCGGCGACGCCCTTGGCGCCTTCGGCGGCCAGGGTGCCGACGAAGTCGGTGTTGCGGTCAAAGACTACGGTCTCGTGCCCATTGAGCATCAGGCGCCGTGCAATATTGCCGCCCATGCGGCCCAGTCCGATAATCCCCAGTTGCATGTGCTGATGCTCCTACTGCCAAAATCCAGATCAAAAATATATAGCCCAACGGGCCAGGTGAAACTTCAAGGTGCGCAACTATACAAGGCAAGGCGCCTCAAGACAGCGCAATCTTTACCTTGGCGGACCGGTTCGCGTCTCCGGCCGTCCCTCCTGGCGTCGCACAACCACGATCGACCGCCCCCAGGAACAGGGCTCATGGAAAATTAGTCAGCAACACCTGCGGCGAAGTTTCGCAAACCATGGATGGATAACGATGCCCATCGCCACGAAGGCACAGGACCATGAAAAATAAAAAAGTTCCCTTGGACTGAAAAATAAATAAAATTGCCCCCGCCAGGCGAGACAACGCGGTATGGACCCGCTGCAACTACGCCGCCTGTGATAGCGCTTTGTGCAAGGAATGGGAATCGCGAAGCATAGTCAAGACCCGCCATTTGCGAGGTGAAGCAATGGGCACAGTACTACCGGCACGACCTGCACAAACCTTGTACGTCACCATTCGTCGTGATGAACTGCAGCAGCTCAAAGCTGAGCGCGACCAGTTGCAACGAGAGCTCGCGCAGATACGCCTGTTACAAAATCAGGACCGGCCATCGGTCGCCCTCCCGCCTCTTTCCCGGGCGAACTGAGTCCTCCCGTTCTCGAGCGCAACCCAACGCTACGCTCGATGCCAGCAGCCCCTCCCCAGCCTCCATCGACGAGCCTCCCGGTCCAGGAACCCAGGCACAAAATGCCAACGTTCTGCTGACGAACTTTTCACACTTGCCTATCGATACTCTCGGCCATTGTGGCCGCCTTGTTACATAGGGGCGGCCTTCATTGGCGCCGGACCGGCGCCCGATGATCATGGTTTCCTGGGGAGCGCCGAATGGCATTGTTCAAACGCGGCAATACGTCTGCGAAGGGTTTCGACTGGATGGGCCTGCTCTGGCTGTTCCTGTTCTTCTGGTATTTCTCGGGCATTACCCAGTTGCTGATCCAACTGACCGATACCTCCGGGTTCGCAGGTTTCCGCCAGGCCTTCCTGATGAGCGCCGTCTGGCTGGCACCGATGTTGCTCTTCCCCAGGCAGACCCGGCTACTGGCCGCCGTGATCGGTATCGTGCTCTGGGCCTGCTCCATGGCCAGCCTGGGCTACTTCTTCATCTACCAGCAGGAGTTCTCCCAGAGCGTCATTTTCATCATGTTCGAGTCCAACCCCTCGGAAGCCGGTGAATACCTGACCCAGTACTTTGCCTGGTGGATGCTACTGGCGTTCCTGGCCCACACCGCTTTCGCCATCTTCCTGTGGACCCGCCTGCGCCCGGTTTACCTGCCCAAGCTTCAAGCGCTGGCGGCTGCAGTGGCGATCCTGGTGGCCATCGTCGGTTACCCGCTGGTCAAGCAAGTCTCGCGTACCGAGACCCTGGCCGAGGGCCTGGAAAAATTCGAGACCCGCATCGAGCCGGCGGTGCCATGGCAGATGGTGGTCGCCTACCGGCGCTATCGCGAGCAGCTGGACGGCATGCAGGGCATGCTCGACAGCGTCAGCAAGATCCCGCCCCTGACCAATCTCAAGGACAGCATGGCCAACCAGCCGGCGACCCTGGTGCTGGTGATCGGCGAATCCACCAACCGTCAACGCATGAGCCTCTACGGCTATCCGCGCCAGACCACCCCGGAGCTGGACAAGCTCAAGGACCAGTTGGCGGTGTTCAACAATGTCATCACCCCGCGCCCCTATACCATCGAGGCCCTGCAGCAGGTACTGACCTTCGCCGACGAAGAGAACCCCGACCTGTATCTCAAGACCCCGTCCCTGGTCAGCGTGATGAAGCAGGCCGGCTACAAGACCTACTGGATTACCAACCAGCAGACCATGACCAAGCGCAACACCATGCTCACCACCTTCTCCGAGCAGGCCGACGAGCAGGTGTACCTGAACAACAACCGTAACCAGAACGCCCGCCAATACGATGGCGACGTGCTCGAGCCCTTCTCCAAGGCCCTGGCCGACAGCGCGCCGCGCAAGTTCATCGTGGTGCACTTGCTGGGCACGCACATGAGCTATCAGTACCGCTACCCGCCGAGCTTCGACAAGTTCACCGACCGCCAGGGCGTGCCGGCCGGCGTGCACGACGACCAGGTGGCCACCTACAACAGCTACGACAACGCCGTGCTGTACAACGATTTCGTGGTTTCCAGCCTGATCAAGGACTACGCCAAGACTGACCCCAACGGCTTCTTGCTGTACCTGTCGGATCATGGTGAAGACGTCTTCGACTCCGCCGGCCACGACACCCTAGGGCGCAACGAAGGCAAGCCCACCGCGCCGATGTACACCATTCCGTTCATCGCCTGGGCCTCGCCCAAGTGGCGGGAGACCCACGACTGGAACTTCGCCTCCGATCTCAACCGGCCCTTCATGAGCTCGCAACTGGTGCATACCTGGGCCGACCTGGCGGGCCTGAGCTTCGACCAACTGGATCACAGCCGCAGCCTGGTCAGCGACAGCTTCAAGCCTCGTCCGCTGCTGATCGGCGACCCATACTCGCGCCAGAGCAAGCCGCTGATCGATTTCAGCCTGATGAAGCCCAAAGCGCCGGTGGACACCTCCGTCGTGCAAAAATGATCGCTTTCCCGGGAGCCGCACGGCTCCCGCGGCAGCCTCGCCCCTGCCTGCGCCCACCTAGGGCACGCATCGCCTCTTGACCCTGGTCGCCTACGATTTCCCGTAGAAGCCCGCGATGGCCATCGCAACATGATGTCGAAAATGTAATTTTTGCCTCAGGCTGGCGTTAACCCTCACTTAATAGAATTCGGTTTAACTTCCTCCCGTCACTTGCCGTACAGGGACGAAGCAAGTAACCGAACACTCTTAAGCAGGAAAACCAGCATGAAACTTTCAACTCTTGTACTCACCGGCCTGATTCTCGCCGGCTCCAACGCAGCCTTCGCCGAAGGCGGTTCCGAGCGTGTACAACAGTTCTACGAGAACTTCCGTGTCAATCAGCAACAAATTGCCGGAAACCAGAACGCCAATACCGCCAAGAGCGACAAACAGCAATCTGAACCTGCATATTCCGCCTCGGATGCCAAACAAGAAAAACAAGTAATCCAGCAGCCCGGCGCCTGATTCAATCTTTGTGCAACCACTCTGGATAAGTGCTTCTCAACCAGAGCTGGATATTTCGGCGCCCTTTGGGCGCCTTTTTTATTGACGTCGGCCAGTGATTGCGGGCCATGTTTTCAAGGCAATTACCGGGTCATTACAAAGCTGTCATATGGCACATCGCCCAGATGTACTGGCTTAACATCCCGATATGAACACAACGAATTTTTCATCGAAGAAAAGAATTGAAACAACAAACAAACCCACAACACCTCGATCGCCCATTGCCCTGGAAGCCCCGCCATACTTCCCGCCCGGGATGTTCTACCGACCGTCGGCAAGCCGCTAATCCCTTGAATTATCAGACCTGATCGATTGACCCTATAGTTACTTCAGGCTTCACCATCGGCCCATCGAACAATATCCGGTTAGTTAAAGAGGACAATAGGCAATGCGTATTCTGGTGATCGAAGACGAGTCGAAAACCGCTGACTATCTGCATCAGGGACTTACCGAGAGTGGATACATCGTCGACCGCGCCAACAATGGCGTGGATGGCCTGCACCTGATTGAACAACAACCCTACGAGTTGGTGATACTGGATGTAAACCTGCCCGGAAAAGATGGATGGCAAGTATTGCAACATATGCACCGGCAATCTCCGGCACGGGTCATGATGCTGAGTGCCCGTGGCCGCCTGGAAGATAAAGTCAGAGGCCTGGACCTGGGCGCCGATGATTATCTGGTCAAGCCATTTCAGTTTCCCGAGTTGCTGGCCCGGGTCCGCACCTTGATGCGGCGCAGTGAACCGGTGGCTCAACCGGAAGTACTGCAAGTTGCCGACTTGCAACTTGACCCGCGACGCCATCGGGCCTACCGCGGTGAACGCCGTATCGACTTGACCACCAAGGAGTTCACCCTGCTGCATGTATTGATGCGGCACTCGGGTGAAGTTCTGACCCGCACGCAAATCATTTCCCTAGTCTGGGATATGAATTTCGATTGCGATACCAACGTGGTGGAAGTGTCCATCAGCCGCTTGCGGGCCAAGATCGACGATGCCAGCGAGCTCAAGTTGATCCATACCCTGCGCGGTGTCGGCTACGTGCTGGAAGTGCGCCAATGAGCACACCCCCTGCACCGCCCGGCAACAGCAGCTTGTCCATGCGCCTGGGCCTGACCGTCAGCCTGATGGGCGCGGCCCTGGTCCTGCTGCTGGCCACCCTGGCCTACTTGTCCCTGAGCCACGAGTTGGACACCCTGGCCCGCAAGAGCTTGCAGAGCAAGCTGGAGCAGATCCAGCACAGCCTGATCAGCGATCTCAAGAGCAGCGACCTGGCAGCCCGCCCTCATTCCCTGCTGGACCTGGTGATGGGCCACGACAACCTGCGCTTGTCGGTGTTGGCCAGCGATCCGCGGGTGCCGCCGCTGCTGGATGTCGGTGGCGGCCGGCAACCTTTACCCCGCGCCCTGAAGGAAGCCAAAGGCAGTACCTACCTGGACTGGAACGACAAAAGCGGCAGCCAGTTGCTCAGTGCCTCACAGCCAATGCCCATGCGCAATGGCGAACAGGTACGGGTCGTGCTGAGCCTGGACCGCAGCAACGACCAGGCGCTGCTCAGTGCCTACCTGCGCTCCACGGTGATTGCCTTGCCGCTGCTGCTGGGCCTGATCGGCATCGGCGCCTGGTGGCTGGTGCAACGGGGCCTGCTGCCCCTGCAGCAGTTCAGCCGGGTAGCGGCCAAGGTCACCACCCAGGACTTGACCCACCGCCTGAATCTGGATCGACTGCCCCGTGAACTGGCGGAGCTGGGCCAGGGGATCAATGTCATGCTGCAACGCCTGGATGGCGGCGTGCAGCGCCTGTCGCAATTTTCCGATGACCTGGCCCATGAGCTGCGCTCGCCCATCAGCAACCTGATGGGCAAGGCGCAGGTGACCCTGTCGCGGGAGCGTCCGCCGCAAGAGTACAAGGCGGTGCTGGAGGCCAGCATCGAAGAGCTGGAGCGAGTCACGCGGATGGTCGCCGACATGTTGCTCCTGGCCCAAGTCAGCCAACCGGCATCCCAGGCTCGCTTCGCGCGGATTTCACTGCGGGTGGAAGCACGCAAAGTCATGGAGCTGTTCGCCCTGAGCGCCGAGGACAAGCAACTGGAACTGCAACAGAGCGGAGATGCCTGGGTCCTGGGGGATCGGCTGATGATCCAACGCGCCATTTCCAACCTGCTGTCCAATGCCATTCGCCACAGCCCTAGCCAGGGCCGTATCCAGCTGCGGGTCGAACAACAGTTGCAGACGGTGAGCCTGACAGTGAGCAACCCCGGTCCAGGCATCGAGGCCTGCCACCTGCCACATTTGTTCGAGCGCTTCTACCGGATCGACAGCAGCCGCACCCGCGCCGAAGGCGGTACCGGCCTGGGATTGGCGATCGTGCGTTCGATCATGAACCTGCATGACGGACAGGCCGAAGTCAGCAGCGTCATCGATGGCCAGACCGAATTCCGCCTGGTGTTTCCCAAGCTCGATCCCGCGCAACACGATCTCTAGGCACGACAGCCCCCGCACGACCAGGGCTCAGCACGACTCCCACCACCTGACTGCTGGCGGGCCGCGGGGCACTACAAGACCTTGCTCCAGAACAGCATGCGGCCATGGGCGGGATCGAGCATCGCATCGGCAAAACCGCAGGCCCGGTAGGCTGCCTGGGCCCTGGCATTGCCTTCCAGCACCTCCAGGGTGATCTTGCAGCAGCCGCGCTGGCGAGCGATGTCCTCGACCTTCTGCAGCAGGCGCTTGCTCAGTCCCTGGCCACGAAAGCCGTCGAGCACCACCACATCGTGGACATTCACCAGGGGCCGGCAGGCAAAGGTGGAGAAACCCTCGAAACAGTTCACCAGGCCCACCGGTTGCCCGCCGGCGAAGGCCAGCACGCTGAACGCCTGGGGCCGCTTGGCCAGTTCCTCCGGCAAGCGCTGGAGCTGGTCCGCCGAGAGGCTCTGGCCACCGCCCATGACGTCTGCTGCGTAATGGCTGAGCAACACACCTATGGCTTCGGCATGCACCGGGTTGCTGTAACTGGCTTGCAACACCACGACATCGGCAACGTCCATGTTCATCCTCGATCAATGTGTCGGAACGAGCGCTCAAGGCTCGGGCAGCTCCGATTGTAGGCTGGCGGATTTGACCAAACGAAGATTTTTCACTCCCTTGTGGCAGAAAAATCCTAGCCAATGACCAGGATGAACCACACCCGGAAGCCCTTCCCCCCTCAGGGCTGGCCGAAACGCTGCAACTGCATTTCCCGCAGGCGGCTCAAGGTCCGGCGGAAGGCGAACTCCAGGTAACCCTCGGTATACAGCTGCTCCATCGGCACTCGCGCCTCCAGGTACAGCGGTACCTTGCGGTCGTAGCATTCGTCCACCAGGGCGATGAAGCGCCGGACCGCATCGTCGTGGACCGACAGCTGCGGCAACTCGCGATCCCCCGCCACCACTCGCTCGGCACCATCTTCGGTGCCCCGGGCAATGCGCCCCGGGCGTTGCCGGGCACTCAGGCAAGGCACCTCGCCAAGCAGGATGGCGCGATAGCGGTCGCACAAGGCCATGAAATCCATGGCCGAGAACGGCTGCTCGCACAGGTCGGCGAAGCGACACCAGATCACCGCCTCGGCGACCCGGACCACCGCCACCGGCCGATAACCCAGCAACACCGGCTCCGCGGATGCCGGCTGCCCGGCACTCAAGCGCTCGAACAAGGTCCCCAGGGCGCTGGCCTGGCCTTCGGCAGCCACCCAGTAACGCTGGGTGCCGGCACCCGGATGCAGCCGGTGATCCTCGGCGCCATCGACCGCCACCACCTGCATGTGCCGCTTGATGGCATCGATGGCCGGCAGGAAACGCTCGCGGTTGAAGCCATCGGCATAGAGTTGCTCGGGCGGCTGGTTGGAAGTGCAGACCATCACCACGCCCTGTTCGAACATCACCTGGAACAGGCGGCCGAGGATGATCGCGTCACCGATGTCGTTGACGAACAATTCGTCGAAGCACAACACCCGCACCTCGTCCGCCAGCTCCCGGGCCAGGGCCTGCAACGGATCGGCGATACCGGTCAACTGGAAGGAACGCTGGTGCACCCAGCCCATGAAGTGGTGGAAGTGCTGGCGTCGCGCCGGAACCTTCAAACTCTGGTAGAAGCGGTCCATCAGCCAGGTCTTGCCGCGCCCCACCGCCCCCCAGAGGTAGACGCCGGCAACCGTCCCGCGGCCCTGGTGCAACGCCGCATGGCAGTGTTGCAAGGCTTGCACCGCCCGGGCCTGGGCCTCATCGGCGACGAACCCTTGCTGCTCCAGGGCATGTTGGTAGGCACTCAAGGGTGAATCGAACGACATGGGGCCACGGCCTCCCGGCAAAAGGCCGCAGTATGCCACCGCCCATCGTCTGGCGTATCCGCTGCCGGGCGCCCAAAGGGAATACGCCAGCTATCTCAGCGGGAAATGTCCAGACGGGCGATCCGCCCCTGGTCATCCAGGCGAAAGACATGGCGCAACGACTGGGGGCCGCCGGGGAAGTCGCCATACAGAAGGCTGTCCAGCAGTATCTTGCCGGTACGCTGCTGGACCGCGACTATCCGCAGGCGGCCAGGGTTGTCCGCCATCCAGCGGGCGATCTCGCCCGGGCCGACCCGATGCTCGCGCTCATCGAAGACCTGGGCCTGGGGAGCGAAGATCGAGGTTATCCGCGAGCAATCACCACTGTGAGTGGCGGCCACGAAGGCCTCGATCGCCGGGGCCAGCGGTCCGCCTCCAGGACGGTGCCGGTGCTCGGATCGGTTGATGACTGACATGACGCAAGCTCCTTGCATGTGGACGAAGCCGGCATGTTAAGAGCTCCCTGCGTCATTTCTTGTCAGGAGTGAAACGCTGGTCTTCATCACCCTGCATGCGCTTGCGCCAGGTCCGTAGCCAGTCGCTGCGCCGGCCTGGGTAGGCCTCGCCCTGCTCCTGCGCGACAGCGACCCGGTCGGTACGGAAGGTCCGGTAGTCCCCGCGCAGTTCGCACCAGGCGACGATCACTCGCGCCTCGTTGAGAAATCCCAGGGCCAGGGGCCAGATCAACCGCTGGCTGGGCGTACGGTTGACGTCGGCGTAGTCGATCAGCAGCTTGGCCTGGTGGCGGATCGCCTGGCGGTACACGTTCAGCGGCACCGGATTGTCGGGGAAGCCATAACCGGCCGGCCCCGGAAGCAGCGTCGGGTTGCGCAAGGCATCCTGGGCCGCCGGCGCCAGCACCGCGGCGATCTTGGCCATGGCATCGGCGGCGGCCTTGCTCAGTTCCTCGTCGCCGCGCTGGTCCACGTAGCGCAGGCCGAGCACCACGGCCTCGGTCTCGTCGGCATTGAGCATCAAGGGTGGCAGGAACAGCCCGCTGCGCAGCACATAACCGACCCCGGCCTCACCGTAGATGGGCGCCCCCAGGGCGGTGAGCTCGGCAATGTCGCGATACAGAGTTCGCTCCGATACCTCCAGCTGCCCCGCCAGGGTCGCAGCGGTGACCGGACGGCTTTTGCCCCGCAGCATCTGCAACAGAGTGAGTAATCGACTGGCTCGCGACACCTTGGCTGGACTCCCGGAAAAAATCCGCCGCAGGATAGCAGAGCCTCCTGACAGAAATTGTCAGCAGACATGGGCCGCCGCGCTGCCTCGCATGCTCGGCAGCGGCTACGACAGCCCCGTGTAGCCGCCGAAGGCTGCGCATGCCCGCGCAGCGGGTGAGTCAGCTCAATAGGCCATGGTCCAGCTCAGGGTGTAGGTGCGGCCGCGGCCCTGGTAGTCATAGAGGTACTCGGGCCCATACGTTGGCGAATAGAACAGCTTGGCGCGCTGGCCCCAGACGGTGCTGTACTGCTTGTCCAGCAGGTTCTGGATGCCACCGCTGAAGGTGCCGAAGCCGGTGTCCTGGCTGCCCAGCAGGTCGAAGGTGGTGTAGCCGTCGATGGTGTGGTCGGCATCGTCCTTGAGGGTGAAGGCATGGTTGCCCTGCAGGCGCACGCTTTGGCTATCGCCCTTCCAGCCGATGAAGGCCGTGGACTTGGACAGCGAGGCGTAGCGCGCATCGCGCTTGATCCAGCCGCCGTTCTTGCCCTCCTCCTCGGAGCGCACCAGGTGCAGGGTGCCACCCGCTTCCCAGCCGCTCTCGAAATGCCGGGTCAGGGCGCTTTCGAAGCCGTAGTCGCGGCTCTTCTGGTCCTTGACGTCGATGGTCAGGGTCGCGTTGTCGGTGGTGATGACCTTGTCCGACCAGATGTAGTACAGCGCCGCCTGGGCATCCCACTCGCTATCGGAGAAACGCCAGCCGGTTTCCACCTGGCGACTCTTGACCCCGGCCAGGGGGTTGTCGTCGACGCTCAGCCCCGGCTTGCCGTAGAACTTGGCCGGGTCCGGCAGATCGAAGCCCTCGCCGTAGTTGACCCAGACCTGGTGGCCGTTCTTGAAGTCATAGATGGTGCCCAGGTTGAACAGGTTGACCTGGTAATCGTTGTTGCCCCCCGGCACGTTCTTGAACCGCCCGACATCCACGTCCATCTGCTGGCGCCGATAACCACCGGACACCGTCAGGTTGTCCGTGGCGTGCCAATCCAGCTGGGTATAGGCGGACAGGCCATCGACCCGGTAGCTGGGGTAGCGCGCGGCCTTGCTCTGGGTCACCAGGTCCAGGCCACCACTTTCTGACGACACCCGCTGGTCGAACGTGCTCTGTTCGGCGTTGAAGCGCTCGCGATCCAGGTCCACGCCGTAGGTCAGCTTGACGGTCTCGAACTCCTTGGCGAACAACGCCTTGAGGCTGCTGACCTCGAAGTTCTGCTGCGAGGCGGCGAAGTACACGCCCTTGGAACCGGTCGGCTTGCCGGTGTTGTAGTAGGGAAACGGATAGAAATTGTCGTTTTCCTTGCGGTACGAGGCCTGCAGGTAGAAATCCTGGCCCAGCACATCAGCGTGGTGATAGTTGGCATTGAGCAACAGGCGCCGGGTGCGCGGTTCCAGGTCGGTGGAGTAGCCGCCACGCAACTTGGCGTCTTCCAGGTTCGAGGGCGCCTGGGTCTTGAGGTTGGGAAAGTAGATCCCGGTGCTGCCGTGGTTGCCCGAGTCGTAGTACTGGGCCAACAGGTCCAGGCTCTGCTCCTCGTTGAAGTTCATGGCCAGGCTGCCCATCAGGTCGAGGGTGCGGTTGTACTGCAGGTCGGTCTGGGTGTTGTCGATGAAGATCTGCTTGCCGGCGCCATCGTAGAACGCCTGGTTCTGCTCGCCGGCCACGGCCAGGCGGCCGCTGATGGCTTCGTTGCCGCCGCTGACCGACTGGGCGATACGGGTGGTCAAGTCGTCGCTGTTGTTGAAGCCGCTGCTGGCACCGATCTGGGTCTCGAAACGCGCCGGACCCGGCTCGCCTTTCTTGGTGACGATATTGATGATGCCGCCGGTGGCGCCACCGCCATAGATCGCGCTGGCCCCGGACAGCACCTCCACACGTTCGACGTTGAATGGCGAGATGCTGTCGAACTGCCGCGACAAGCCGCGGGAGCTGTTCTGGCTGACCCCGTCGATCATCACCAGGACGTTGCGCCCGCGCATGTTCTGGCCATAGTTGGTACGGCCTTCCGGCGCCAGGTCCAGGCCCGGCACCAGCTTGCCGATGGCTTCCTTGAGGCTGACCCCGGTTTCCAACTGCTCGCGCAACTGGCTCTGCTCCACCACCCAGACGGTGCCGGGGATCTCGCTGATGGCGGTGCTGGTACGCGACGCCACGGTGACCTGGGTCGGCTTGAGATTGAGGCTGCTCGCCGCAGGCTCGGCACGGCGCAGGATGACCGTGCGCCCATCGCTGAACGACCAGCCCATGCCGCTGCCGGCCAGCAAGGCTTGCAGGGCCTGGGCAATGGTGACTTCACCGGCGAGGGCCGGCGCCTGCAGGCCCGCCACATCACTGGTGGTGTACAGCAAGCGCAGGTCGGCCTGGTCGGCGAAACGGGTCAGGGCATGGTCCAGGGGCTGGGCCGGCAACTGCAATGACACGCGGCGTTCCTGGGCTGCACCAGCCTGGCTGGCCGGCAATGGCTGTTGCGCCTGGGCCAACAATGGGCCCAGGGCCCCGGCAAGCACGGCCTGGGCCAGTAATGTACGGCGCACCAGGTGTTGACCGCGCCCGAGTATCGACAGCTTGAACATAGCTTTCACGTGTTCCTTCCCAGCCCGTTGAAATGACGTCAATGAGAATGATTGCCTTCTCAGTCTCACTACGACGATTGGCCCGAAAGGAACTTGCAGCGCCCACTGCAAAAAAATTTCAGTGCACGAGCGCCAGCCACGGCAAGTAGGTGATCTGCATGGGATAGCGTTGCTGCAAGGTGCGCAGCGCCCCTTGGGGATCATTGAGGTCGAACACCCCGCTGATGGCCAGGTCCGCCAATTGCCGGTCGGCAACCAGGATGCGCCCATGCTGGTAGCGCTCCAGTTCACCGATCACCTCGCCCAGCGACCGGCCATTGAAAATCAACTTGCCGCGCTGCCAGGCGGTGAGGCTGGCGGCGTCCACCTGCTGTTGGGCCAGCAGCGGCTGGCCGGCCTGGTACTGCAGGCGTTGGTCGGCCTGCAACAGCACCGGGGCATGATCGCCGGTGAATTGCACCTGGCCCTCGCGCACCACCACCGTCAGCCGGTCGCCATCGCGGCGCACGCTGAACGCTCCGCTAGCGCCCTGCAAGTGCTGGCCACGAACCTGCACCACGAACGGCCGCTGCCCATCGGCCACTGGCTCGAACAGCGCCTCGCCCTGCTCCAGGATCACCCGCCGCTGCCCCGCCGAGAAAGCCACCGACAAGGCGCTGGCACTGTTGAGGATCACCCGCGAGCCATCGGCCAGGACCAGGCGTTGCTGCTGCCCCACGCCGGTGTGGTAGTCCGAAGTCCAGGCCGGCCATTGCTGCCAGCCGATCACGCTACCCAGGGCCAGCAACAGTGAAGCGGCCAGCGCCGGCCACCAGCGACGGCCCCTGGCCGCCGGACGAGCGGCCTGCGGGTGCTGCCGCGCAGCCCGGGTCTGGCCCAGGTCAGCCCAAAGTCGTTGTGCCTCATCCGCCGCCCGGGCATGGGCCGGGCTGCGCTGGCGCCAGTGTTGAAACGCCATGCGCTGGGCCGCGGTGGCCTGGCCGGAGTGCAGCAGCACCAGCCAGTCGATGGCGGTGTCTTCGAGGTTCTCGGAATCTTCGGTCATGGCGGCATCGGCAAGCAGGTGGGACTCATTCATGGTGCTGTTGCAGCCAGTCACGGCAATGGCGCAGGGCTTGGCCGATGTATTTTGCCACCATGCTTTCGGAAACGCCCAACCGCACGGCGATCTGGGCCTGGGTCAGGCCCTCCAGGCGGTTGAGCAGCAGCGCCTGGCGCGCATTGTCGGACAGCTGTTGCAACGCCTGGCCAAGTACCTCCAGGCGCTCCGTGGCCAGCAGCACCGCCTCGGGTGCCGGGGCCGGATCCACCGCCTCGCCATGCTCGGGGGCCTCACCCAGGTTGGCGGCCAGGCGCTGTTCGCGACGCAGAGTGTCGATGGCCAGGTTGCCGGCCACCCGGAAAATGAAGCCGCGGTCGTTCTGGACCTGCAGCGCCTGCTGCTCGACCTTGAGCAGTTTCAGGTAGGTGTCCTGGGCCACGTCCGCCGCCCGCTGGCGGTCGTTCATGCGCCGGGTGAGAAACTTCAGCAGGTCGTCGTAGTGCTCTTGAAAGCTGCGCAGCAGGCTGGGTATCGGCAGCATCGAGGGGCGGTCCGCAGATCGGGGAGGCGGATTATTCCATAAAGGCAAATGAGAAACAGTATCTTTCGTATCCCTTGGACGTTGGTTTTTTATGCCCGCCTGCCCTTCTGGCAGCCGCCCCTTTCTGGCATCCTGCGCCTCCTTTTTCAGACCGGGTCCGCAATCGCTGCCTACTGGCCGCTATTGGCGCCCCAAGTCCCGTCCACTTTCCGGCGCGTGCCCCGTTGCATCCACGTGCCACTGGCAGGCCTTCCTCAATGAGCGCATCCGAACACTCCCCGCCCCGCTACAAGTCCGACCTGATCTATGGTCTCGACGATCGGCCACACTTCAGCGCGGCGATCTTCGCCGCCCTGCAACACGTGCTGGCCAGCTTCGTCGGCATCATCAGCCCGACCCTGATCTTCGGCGGGGTGCTGGGCCTTGAAAGCGAACTGCCGTACCTGATCAGCATGGCGCTGTTCGTCTCGGGACTGGGCACCTTCGTCCAGGCCCGGCGCCTGGGGCCCATCGGCTCCGGCCTGCTGTGCGTGCAGGGCACCAGTTTCTCGTTCATCAGCGTGCTGCTCAGCGCCGGTTTCATGGTCAAGGGCCGGGGCGGCGACACCAACGAGATCCTCTCGACCATCTTCGGCATCTGCTTCGTCGCCGCCTTCATCGAGATGTTCCTCAGCCAGTTCATCGGCAAGCTGCGCAAGCTGATCACCCCGGTGGTCACCGGCACCATCATCACCCTGATGGGCCTGTCGCTGATCAAGGTGGCAGTCACCGACATGGCTGGCGGCTATGGCGCCAGCGACCTGGGCGCGGCCAGCAACCTGGGCCTCGCGGCGCTGGTGCTGCTGACCATCGTGGTGCTCAATCGCGTCAACAGCCCGATGTTGCGCCTGGGCTCCATCGTCATCGGCCTGACCCTGGGCTTCCTGGTGGCCTGGATGCTCGGCCGGGTGGACATGGCCGCCATGCCCGAAGTGCCCTTGGTGAGTGTGCCGGTGCCGTTCAAGTATGGCTTTTCCTTCGACCTGATCGCCTTCATCCCCCTGGCGGTGATTTTCCTGATCTCGCCCCTGGAAGCCGCCGGCGACCTCACGGCCAACTCGATGATTTCCCAGCAGCCGGTCAAGGGCCCGCTGTACATCAAGCGCATCAAGTCCGGCCTGCTGGCCGATGGTTTCAACTCGGCGGTGGCGGCGGTGTTCAACAGCCTGCCGATGGTGACCTTCGCCCAGAATAACGGGGTGATCCAGCTCACTGGCGTGGCCAGCCGCTACGTGGCCTATTTCATCGCCGGACTGCTGGTGCTGCTGGGCCTGTTCCCGGTCATCGGCGCGGTGCTGCAACTGATGCCCAAGCCAGTGCTGGGCGGCGCGACCCTGATCATGTTCGGTACCGTGGCGGTGGCCGGGATCAAGATCCTCGCCGAGGCCGGCCTGCACCGGCGCAACGTGCTGATCGTGGCGATTTCCCTGGGCATGGGCCTGGGCGTGGCGGCGGTGCCCGAGGTGCTGCGCGAACTGCCCAAGGCCCTGCACAACATCTTCGAGTCGCCGATCACCGTCGGCGCCTTCTGCGCGATCTTCCTCAACATCTTCCTGCCCGAGGAGTTCCTGGAGCTGGAAGAAGACGAGTTCGATCCTGAAGCCGCGACCCTCAAGGTCATGCAGGACCCGGACCGGGACGCCAAGGCGAACTCTTGAGAAGCAATGGCGTCTATCCTGCGTGCGTCAAGCAAGGCCCCCAGGGGCCTTGTGGCAGGCTCGACAGCAGCGTCGAGCGCAAGCCCCGTAGCGACGCCTTGGTCATTCACGTCCATCGCCAGTAGGTAGCCCATGCGCAAACTCATCGCCCTGTCCCTGGTCCTGCTCAGCCTGGGCGCCTGCGCCCTGTTGCCCCAGCGCGATCCGCTGGCGATCAGCCTGGTCGGCATCGATCCGCTGCCGAGCCAGGAACTGGAGATGCGCTTCGCCATCAAGCTGCGCCTGCAGAATCCCAATGAAACCCCCATCGACTACAACGGCGTGGCCCTGGACCTGGAGGTCAACGGCCGGCCACTGGCGTCCGGGGTCAGCGACCAGCAAGGGCATATCGGCCGCTATGCCGAAGACCTCCTGGTGATCCCGGTAAGCGTCTCGGCCTTCTCCGTGTTGCGCCAGACCCTGGGCCTGGGCCAGGCCCAGAGCCTGGACAACCTGCCCTACGTGCTGCGCGGCAAGCTGGCCGGCGGCTTGTTCGGCACCCAGCGCTTCATCGAACGCGGACAGATCAGCCTGGCCAGCCCCACAGGCAATGGGTAGGCCCAGCTAGAACACCGACCAGCCAATACGCTGGCTGAGCAGCTCCAGGGCGGCCATGCCCGCCAGCGAGTTGCCGGCCGTATTGAGCTCCGGCGACCACACGCACACCGTGAACTGCCCGGGCACCACCGCGACAATCCCGCCGCCTACCCCGCTCTTGCCCGGCAAGCCGACCCGATAGGCAAAGTTGCCGGCCTCGTCGTACAGGCCGCTGGTGGCCATGATCGAGTTGACCTGCTGGGTCTGCCGGCGGCTCAGGATCTGCTCGCCGCTGTGCTTGCAGAAACCGTCATTGGCCAGGAAGCAGAAGGCCCGAGCCAGGTCGACACAGCTCATGCGCAAGGCGCAATGGCTGAAGTAGCTGCGCAGTACCGCCTCCACATCGTTGTGGAAGTTGCCGAAGGATTGCATCAGGTAGGCCATGGCCGCGTTGCGCGCACGGTGCTGGTATTCCGACTCGGCCACCCGACCATCCACCATCACTTGGGGATTGCCGGACAAGCGCCGGACGAAATCGCGCATGGACAAGGCCGGCGCGGCAAAACGCGACTGGTTGATGTCGCAGATCACCAGGGCGCCGGCGTTGATGAAGGGGTTGCGCGGGCGACCCCGCTCGAATTCCAGCTGCACCAGGGAATTGAACGGCTGGCCCGAAGGCTCATGTCCCAGGCGCTGCCAGATCGCTTCGCCGGAGTGGCCGATGGCCTGCACCAGGCTGAAGACCTTGGAAATGCTCTGCACCGAAAATGCCGTATCGGCGTCACCGGCGCAAAACACCTGGCCATCGTTGCCATAGACGGCGATCCCCAGTTGGTTGGCCGGTACGTCCGCCAGGGCTGGAATGTAGCTGGCGACCCGGCCTTGGCCGATCAGGGGGCGAACTTCATCGAGAATCTGGTTCAACAACGCTTGCATGGTCTGGCTCATCGTCACGGGTCCCGATACGGCTGCGGGGCCAAGGTCTGCTAGACGCTCTTCGCGGCCTGCGCAGCACAGTCCGTTGCGCGGACAAATGAAAATGCGATTGATAGTCGATCATTTTCAACAACTAAAACAACGAAACTCCTGATGAAGATCACCATGAAATCAGCAGTAACGGCTAGAATCGCCCGCTGCTGCGCGACTAATACTGTCATATTCAACTTTAGTCGTAGCACAGCAAATCGTTCCGTGCATCGTCGTTTTTTCGCTGTACCGTCGCGGCGATGCTTTCGCCATGACGGCATTTGCTCACCGGAGTCATGCACCCTTGAGAACCTGGCATACGATCGTCGGCGTCCTGCTGATCACCACTTTTACCCTGCTAATGGAAATCCCCAGCCAGACCTGGCTGACGTCCGCCACGCTGAGCCTGGTATTGGGCAGCGCCGCCCTGGCCTACATGGCCCTGTCGTGCCTGCTGTCGAGCCGCTGGCGTTGGGTCGAGCGGCTGTTCGGCGGCCTGGATCGGGTGTACGAGACCCACAAATGGCTGGGCATCTGGGCCCTGGCGTTCGCCAGTTATCACCTGGTGTTCAAGGCCAACCTGGACGAATGGAGCAGCGTGCCGATCCTCGAGCTGTCCAAGTACTGGACGCGCATGGTGCGCCAGTTGAGCTATGTGGCCCTGGGGCTGATCGTCCTCCTGGCCCTGAACCGCAACATTCCCTACAGCCAATGGCGCTGGTGGCACAAGCTGTCCGGGCCGCTGTTCCTGGTGGTGATCCTGCACTGGCTGAGCTTCAAGTCGCCGATCGCCCTGGACAACCCGTCAGGCATCTGGCTCGGCTTGTTGTGCCTGCTCGGCGTCCTGGGGGCGCTGTACAAGCTGCTGCTCTACCCATTCCTGGCCAAGGCCGGTGAATACCAGGTGACCTCCGTGCGCCTCGAGCGTAACTCGTTGCATCTGGAGCTGATTCCCCAGGGTCGCGGTTTTCCCTTCAAGGCCGGACAGTTCGCCTTCCTGGCGATGCAGGAAAAGGGCCTGCGCGAACCTCACCCCTTCACCATCGCCAGTGCCCAGGCCCACGACGGGCGCATCGAGTTCGTGATCCGCGCCCTGGGCGACTACACCCAGCGGCTGCACAAGCAGGTCAAGGTCGGCATGCTGGCCGATATCTATGCCCCTTACGGCCGCTTCAAGCGTCCGCCACAGGCCGCCCGGGAAATCTGGATCGGCGGTGGCGTCGGCATCTCGCCGTTCATTGCCTGGTTGCAAGACCAGGCCGCCAGCCGGCTCGACCAGGCGACCCTGGTGTACTGCTACAACCCGTCCCGGGCCTTTCCCAGCGTCGACGCCCTGCAAGGCATGGCCCAGGCTCGCGGTGTCGGTTTCGTCGCCAACAGCGGCGGTGTCGAGCCCCTGGCCCAGACCCTCAAGCGCGCGGCGGCGGAAACCGACCCGGGGCAGATCCAGATCAGTTTCTGCGGGCCCAAGGGCTTGTTGGGGCGGGTCCGTGAGCTGATGCACGAATGCCGGATTCCCGAGGCCAACTTGCACTACGAGTTCTTCGAGTTCCGCTGATCAGCCGCGCTGGCGCGGCTCATGCAGCGCCACTCGCACCACCAGGGCCGACAGCAAGGTGATGCCCACCAGCACCTGCAACAGCTGGTTGAAGGCCCCGGTATACAAGGCGAGCAAGCGCTCACGGGCAACCTCCGGCAAGGCGGCCGCACTGGCCGCCCAGTCGCCCCCGGCCAGCTGCCGGGCCGCCAGCAGCGCGGTATCGCCCCGGACCTGCAACTGGCCCAGGGCGTGTTGCAACAGGCCGGCCAGCAAAGCCACCACCAGGGCCAGGGCAATGCCCTCGCCCGCCACCCGAGTGGTGCTGAAGATGCCGCTGGCCATGCCCGCCCGCTCCTTGGGCACCACGCTCACCGACAGCCCATCCATCAAGCCCCAGGGCAACCCGGTGCCCAGGCCGATCACCAGCAACGGCCAGGCACGCTCCATGGGCGCCTGTCCTACGCTGCCGCAACTGAGCCAGAACAGCCCGCCAGCAGCCACCACCAGGCCCAGGCTCGCCAGCTTGCCGGCGCTGAACCAACGGTTCAGCCAGCCAGCGGCGAAGGGCACCACCAGCATCGGCGCGGACAGGGCGATCATCAGCAACCCGGCCTCTATCTCGCTGTAGCCTTCCACGCCGATGAAGCGGATCGGCAGCAAGATCAGCAGCACCACGTAGCAGTAGCAGGTAGCGATGGGCAGTACCTGGACCCCGACGAAACGCGGGTAGCGAAACAGCGACAGGTCGAGCATCGGCCGCGCCGCCCGACGCTCCACGGCCACGAACAGCCATAGCACCAGCCCCGCCCCCGCGAGCAACGCCAGGACCAGCGGGCTGTCCCACCCGCTTTGCGGGGCTTGCAGGATGCCCCAGGTCAGCAGCACCAGGGCCAGGGTGAAGCTCAAGGTGCCGGGCCAGTCCACGCCCCGGGCCTCGGGATCGCGGGACTCGACCATGCGTGGTACGCCAAAACCCAGGGACAAGGCCCCGATCAGGGCGCCGGAGACGAAGATCCCGCGCCAGCCGGCATGCTCGATCAGCACCCCGGCTAGGATCGGCCCGAAAGCCAGGCCGACCCCGAAGGTGGTGCCCAGCAAACTGAAGGCCCGGGTCCGGCCCGGCCCATCGAACGCCTGGGCCAGGGCCGCCGAACCACCGGCCAGGGCAGCCGCGCCAGCCAGCCCCTGCACGGCGCGCAGCAGGTTGAGCCATAACAACGACGGGGCGAACACCAGGGCCAGGGAAGCCAGGGCGAACAAGGCCACGCCAAGGCTGAACAGGCGCTTGCGGCCGAATTCGTCGGCCAGGGTGCCGGCAGCCATCAGCACGCTGCCAAAGCTGAGCATGAAGGCGTTGGTGGTCCAGCTCAGTTCCAGCGGACTACCCCCCAGTTCACGGCCGATGGCCGGGGTCGCCACCGCCACCCCGACAAAGGTCAAGGGCAGCATCAAGGCCGCCAGGCAGACTGCGGCCAATACGCCTTGGGCTGCGCGTTCGCCGCTGCGGGTTGGCGAGCCCAGGGTCAATTCAAGTTCAGGATTCACGGTCACTTCTACCTCCTGGCAACCAGGGTCAGCTAAAAAATTCATGGTAGGCGCGCCGCAATAAGCAAAAAACAGGGCAGTATTCCGGTCTTTACGGACAAAAAGGCTCTAATCGAGGTCGCCATGGACAACCTGAACGGCTTGCAAGTGTTTGTCTGCGTAGTGCAGAGCGGCAGTCTGGTAGCCGCCGGCGAGCGCCTGGGGCTATCCGCGTCGGCGGTGGGCAAGGCCCTGGCCCGCCTGGAACAACGGCTCGGTGTGCGCCTGCTGAACCGCAGCACCCGGCGGATCAGCCTGACCGATGAAGGCACGCTGTTCTACGAACGCGGCCAGCGCATCGTCGATGAGGTGCAGGAAGCCGAAGCCGAGCTGGCGCGGATCAGCGACAAACCCCGGGGGCGGCTGCGGGTCAGCCTGCCGGCGATCGGCTATCGCATGCTGCTGCCGATCCTCCCGGAGTTCTCCGCGCGCTACCCGGACATCGAACTGGACCTGGATTTCAACGACCGGATGGTCGACGTGATCGCCGAAGGCCTCGACGCAGTGATCCGCAGTGGCGAGTTGGCGGATTCGCAATTGCGCTCGCGTAGCCTCGGACCGTTCGGTTTCGTGCTGGTTGGCGCCCCGGGCTACTTCGTGCAACGCGGCATGCCGCAGGCCCCACAGGACCTGGAGCAGCATGCCTGCCTGCGCTACAGGTTCCCCGCCGGCACCCAGATACAGGCCTGGCGCCTGCGCCTGCCCGAGGGCGCGCCACCATTGGCGCTGGGCAAGGCCCTGACCAGCAACAACCTCGAAGCGCTGATCCACGCCGCGACCCAGGGCCTGGGCATCGCCTACGTACCGGAGTTCGTGGTCGCCGGGGCCCTGGCCGACGGCAGCCTGGTCTCGGTACTGGACGACTACCAGGACGAGCGCGGCAAGTTCTCGATCCTCTGGCCTGGCAGTCGACAGCTGCTGCCAAAATTGCGAGTCTTCGTCGACTTCCTCAGCGAACACCTGGTGCTCGGCAAACCCCACAAGGAGCCATGACCATGACCGGCCACGTACCGCCGCTCACCACCCCGCGCCTGCTGCTGCGCCCGCTGGAACTGGCGGACGCCGGTGCCATCCAGAACCTGTTCCCGCAGTGGGAAGTGGTGCGCTACCTCAACGCCAACGTGCCCTGGCCCTACCCGGCCGATGGCGCCCTGAGCTTTGTCCGTGACCTGGCCTTGCCGGCCATGGCCCGCGGCGAGGAATGGCACTGGACCATTCGCCTGCGCGAAGAGCCAGGGCAAATGATCGGCAGCATCAGCCTGATGCGCGAGCCCGATAACAACCGTGGTTTCTGGCTGGCTCCGCAGTGGCAGGGCCACGGCTACATGAGCGAGGCCTGCCAGGCGGTGGACCACTACTGGTTCGAAGTCCTGGAACAGCCGCTGATGCGGGTGCCCAAGGCCGCCCCCAACCAGGGGTCGCGGCGGATTTCCGAGCGCGGCGGGATGCGCCTGGTGCGTTCCGAGGCCGGGGAGTTCGTCAGCGGCCGTTTTGCCCTGGACATCTGGGAAATCACCCGCGAAGAGTGGCGCCGCCTCGGCCCGCAAGCACCTGTCAGGTAAAGCGCACGCCAGGACGCGGGCGCTGGTCCACCGTCAGTTCGAACACGTCCGGGCGCGCATAGTGACCCACCACATCGTAGTCATAGCGGGCCTTCACCAGGTCGTCGGTATCGATCTGCGCGCAGATCAACCCGGCACGTCCCACCAGCGGGCCGGCCAGTACATCGCCCATGGGGCCGACGATGACACTGCCACCGGCGATCAGCGGCCGTTGCGCCGGCCAGTTGGCGACCTGCAGGCCCAACGCCTCGGGCGAAGCCTGCACCTGGCAGGCGCTGACCACGAAACACCGACCTTCGTGGGCCACATGACGCATGCTCACCTGCCACATTTCGCGCTCATCCACCGTCGGTGCGCACCAGACCTCGATGCCCTGGGCATACATGGCGGTACGTAGCAGCGGCATCATGTTTTCCCAGCAGATCACCGCGCCGACCCGTCCGACCTGGGTGTCCAGCACCGGCAAGGTGGAACCGTCGCCCTTGCCCCAGATCAGCCGCTCGGTGCCGGTGGGCATCAATTTGCGGTGCTTGCCCACCAGGCCCTGCTGTGGGTCGAAATACAGCGCGGTGCAATACAGGCTGCTGCCGCTGCGCTCGATCACCCCCAGCACCAGGTTGGCCCCAGTACGGGCCGATAGCCCGGCCAGGGCCTCGGTCTCCATCCCGGGTACATCGATGGCGTTGGCGAAGTAGCGGGCGAAGGCCTCACGCCCCTCGGGCAGGCGGTAGCCCAGCTGGGTGCCGAAGCCCTCGCCCTTGGGATACCCCCCGAGCAGGGCTTCGGGCATCACCACCAGCTGGGCGCCGGCTTCGATGATGGCGTCCTCGTAGGACAGGATCTGTTCCAGGGTTTCGGCCTTGCCGCCTGGCAAGGCACCGATTTGCAGGGCAGCGACTATGGATCTGGGCATGGGATGACTCCTTCGGCGATCAAGTGTTGTGCATTCTCCTGCCGCCGTTGATCATCGATAAACCCCAACTCAGTGCTTAATGATATGAACCAGATGAATATCGCCGACATCGATCTCAACTTGCTCAAGGCCTTCGAAGCGCTGCATGACGAATCCAGCGCCAGCCGCGCCGCCCTGCGCCTGGGGGTTACCCAATCGGCCATGAGCGCGGCCCTGCGGCGGCTGCGCGAGTTGTATGGCGACCAGCTGTTCGTGCGTACCGGGCGCGGCCTGGCCCCGACGCTCAAGGCCAACCAGTTGAAGCCGGTGGTCAGCGAGGCCTTGAACAAGTGCCGGCAGAGCCTGGCCATGGTCGCGCCAGACAGCGCCGACTATCAGGGCCGGGCGGTCACCGTGGGGTTGTCGGATGATTTCGAGATCGCCTATGGCCGGCAATTGATCGAGGCCGTGGCCCGGCGGGCGCCCAAGCTGCGGCTGATCTTTCGCCAGACCCACAGCCAGATCGTCGCCGAAGCGCTATTGCAGCGCAGCGTCGACCTGGCCATCAGCGCCGGCGGGTTCGCCCAGCGCATGCTCAGCCGCCAGGTACTGGGGGAAGGTGACTATTTGTGCCTGGCCGATCCGGCGAGCCTGGCTCCCGGGCAACAACGGATCGATATCCAGGAGTTCGTCGAACGCGAACACCTGCTGGTGTCCTCGCAAGGGTTCATCGGCATCACCGACGAGGGGCTGGCGAACCTGGGCTTGAGCCGCCAGGTATGCGCCTCGACTACGCATTTCGCCGCGCTGGCGTTCCTGCTCAAGGGCAGCCAGGCGGTGGCTACCATCCCGGCCCATGCCGCCCGGCGCATCGCCGAGTTCACCGGCTTGCAGTTGCTGCCCTGCCCCCTGGCATTGCCACGCTATCCCATCGAGCTGGGCTGGCGCACCACGCCACAGATCGACCCGTTGCTGGTTAAAGTCCGCGAGGCGATCGTCGAGAGTTTTGCCGTTACCTGTTCGCCGCCATCAGGCGATTGACTTCACTGCGCACCATATTGGAGTACTCCGGTGGCGACATGCCGTCGAGCTCGGCGCGGACCCATTCGGCCCACTTGCCCTTGCGCTTGCCGCGCTCGCCGAACAGGCGTGCGGCCTCGCTCTTGGCCTTGCCCAGGTTGCTCTGCCACAGCTCGAACAGGCGGGACTTCTCGTCCTCGATGGCGGCGCGCTCGGCCAGGGTCTTGTTAGCCAGGTTGAAGCTCATGGGAAATTCCTGCTGCGTAAAATAGGCGACATCTTACACTGTAGGGGCTGGCAGGTTTTACCTGCGAAGGCCGTCGGGCGGTAAAACAGCTGCAACTTTTGCCCCGGCGCCGTACTCCATTGTTCGCCAGCCCAGTCGCCTGCCACCACAAGGGGCGAGCGACAAAGAAGCACAGGCGCTCTTCGAGGGCGCCCATGGCACACTGCACTACCAGGCCACATCGACAAGGAACCACTTCATGGCTCGTAAAACCGCCGCGCAAGCGGACAACGATCAAATCAAGGACCAGGCATTCAGCGAGCTGCAGGCGCTGATCGAAGAATCGGAAAAACTGCTCAAGGGCAGCGCCGCCCTGGTAGGCGAAGAAGGCGAAAGCCTGCGCCGCCAGGTGAGCCAGAAGCTCAAGCAGGCATTGAATTCGGTGAGCAACGTGCGCGAGCGCAGCAAGCCGGTGGTCGATGCCACCGAGCAGTACATCGGCGGCCACCCATGGCAGACCGTGGCCATCTCCGCCGGCGTCGGCCTGGTAGTCGGCCTGTTGCTCGGCCGGCGCTCCTGAGTGCCCCCTCTAGGCCAGGCTCCGGCTGCCTGGCCTTGACCGCCCCCGTTTCATTCCTTGCGCGCCAGCTCCCGTAGCTGTTCCAGCTGCTGGCAGGCGATGGCGATACCCTGTTCCCGGGACCGCTCGCGTTGCCAGTGACGACGATCCCCTGGCAGGCGCTTGAGACCCACCGCGTGCATTTGCCGCACCAGCTCCTGGCTACGTTCGGCAAAACCTTGCCCGGCGCCCTTGCCCGGATCGATGACGATCAACAACTGGCCGGTGCGGGGAGTCTTGGCTCCCGGATGGTTGGACCAATCGAACTCGAACGAGAAGTTGCCACCGGTCAGCCCGGCACAGAGCAGTTCGACCATCATCGACAGCGCCGAGCCCTTATGGCCGCCAAAAGGCAGCAAGGCCCCACCCTCGAGGATCGCCCTGGGATCCTGGGTCGGCTGCCCCAAGCTGTCGACCCCGACCCCCGGCGGCAGGCGCTCGCCCTTGGCTGCGGCGATCTGTACGTCGCCATGGGCGATGGTGCTGGTGGCCAGGTCGAAGACGATGGGGTGCCCCTGGGCCTGGGGCGCGGCGAAAGCGATCGGATTGGTGCCGAACAGTGGCCTGTCGGCGCCATGGGGCACCACGCAGGTCATGCTGTTGACCACGCTCAGGGCCACTAGCCCTTCTTCGGCAAAGGGCTCGACATCCGGCCAGAGCGCCGCGAAATGATGGGAATTACGAATCGCCAGTAACGCGACTCCGGCGTGCCGGGCCTTGTCCACCAACAGCGCCCGGCCGGCGGCCAGGGCCGGCTGGGCGAAACCGTTGGCGGCATCGACCCGGACGAACGCCGGGGCCACGTCTTCCACCACCGGCACGGCCTTGCCATCGACCCAGCCGCTGTCCAGGGTCGAGAGATAGCCGGGAATACGGAACACGCCATGGCTCTGGGCGCCATCGCACTCGGCCAGGGCGCAGTTCTCTGCCAGGCTGCGGGCCACTTCGGCACTGCATCCATGACGCAGGAAAATGGTCTCCAACAATTCCACCAGGGCTGGCAGGGACAGGTATTCGCGAGGGGGCTCGGCAACCAGGGACGATGCAGACATCTGAAGCTCCAGTGTAGTTATTGGAGGGGGCTACAGCGCATGACCTGGAGATTAAACAACGGCGCAGCCCGGGCCTGTCAACCGCGAGCACAGACGCTTTGTGCGCCCGCCCACGAATCAGCGCGGCCCCGCCAGCGGCGCCAAGCAAGCAGGGGAGGCAAGTTGCCTCCCGAGCCGGTCGTCAGTCTTTCTGGTCGCGCAGGATGTTGCCGGAGGTGCCGTCGATGCGGAACTCGTAGACGCTGCCATCGGACTTGCGACCCTCGCCTTCCCAGTAACCGTCGTTGTCCGCCTCGATCTTGTAGATGGCCACGTAGCCAGCCTTGGTCTTCGCCGTTTCAATGGCTTTCTCGATCGTGATCCAGCCTGCCTGCGGATGATCGGCCAGCGCGGCAGAGGCGCCGAACAGGGTGGCGCAGGCAAACAGTGCGGCAAAAGTGTGCTTCAGCATGTTCCATCTCCATTTGTAGAAACTTTCGATACACAACGTGTTTTTAGGGTGCGATGGATGAAAATAAGTTCACTTTGATGCTCAATCGCCATGACGACTGTTCTACAAGGCTTGCCCTGGAGGGTAGAATGCGCGAAATCAGGAAGAGTCAATGAGCGAACAGATCCTCTCGGAAGCCGAATACGACGCCATCACCCAAGCTGCCGCCCAATGGTGCATGCGCCTGCATGAACCGGACTGCAGCGATGCCGAGCGTCTGGCTTTCCAGCGATGGCATGACGCCGACCCCTTGCATGCCCTCGAATACCAGGCCATGCGCGAAATCTGGGAGGTGGCCGACCAATTGCCGCCCACCACCCTCGCACCAGCCCCATTCCAAGGTACCCGGCGGGCCTGGCAACGTTACGGCGTAGCGGCGGCCATTGCCCTGTGCGCCCTGCCCCTGGCCGCCTACAGCGGCTGGGAGCTGGGCTGGCTACCGTCATCCTATGAGCGCTTCGAAGCTGGCGACAGCCTGCGCAGCGTGACCCTGGCCGATGGCAGCGAGGTGGAACTGAACTTGGGCAGCAGCCTGGTCTACAGCAACTACAAGGACCAGCGCCGGGTAACCCTGAAAAAGGGTGAGGCCTTCTTCAAGGTCAGCCATGACAGCCACCATCCCTTCGTGGTCAAGGCCGCCAATGGCCAGGTCAAGGTCACGGGCACTCAGTTCAACGTGTGGATGTACGAGGACCAGGTTCGGGTCACCCTGCTCCAGGGATCGGTCCTGGTGAGTAGCAACACCGCCCTGCCCGGCGAGGGTTTCCGTCTGGAACCAGGCATGCAGGCGCGCTACAAGGGTGGCGACTACGAACCGCGGATCAGCCAGACCCACAGCAACGACAGTTCCCTGGCCTGGCGCAACGGTAAGCTGGTACTGGACAACCTGCCCCTCAACGAAGCCCTGCCGCTGATCAATCGCTACCTGGAAATGCCCGCGCAGGTGGCCGACAGCCGCACCGGCCAGATCCGCGTCGGCGGCATCTACGACACGCGCGAGATCAAGAGCCTGCTGACCTCGCTGCCCAAGGTCCTGCCGGTGTACCTGACCCGCAACCGTGACGGCAATCCAGTGATCAACTCGCTGCCGCAGTCCCCGCCAAAAAGCTGAAGGCCGCGCCGTTGCCGGCGCGGCCTTCAACTTTTCCCCACGCTTGAACTCAGCGGTGGACCAATGCCGCCGGCTCCTTGCGCGCTTGCTCGATCACCTGCACCTGGTACTGCCCATCGGCGCGGATCTGCGCTTCGGTAAAGGGCAATTCACTCCACTGATTACGGGCGAAGGCCTCGGTCTGGTCGCGAAAATGCTTCGAGACCGGATCGCTGGACAGGGAAAATGCCAACAGCCCCCGGGCCCGTGGCCCCTGCTCATCGAAACTGACGACGTTCAAGTAACTGGTGCCGCTGACCACCTCGCGCTTGCCAGCGGCACCAGGCACGCTTTGCATGGCGTTGTAGATCCCCAGGCTCTCCGGCCCACCGGGCACCGGGGTCGGCTGGCCGCCCTGGCTGACCTGCTGGATATCGCCCCAGCGGACATCAGCAGCCAGCCCGGATTCCTGTACCTGCTGCGCCGAGGCCAGCATCGCCTTGCGCAAGGCCTGGGCTACCGCCGGGCGACCAATGGCCAGCCCGCGCGGGGTGTGCAGTGGGTCCTGGGAATCGAACGCCACGCGCCAGGCATCGGGCTCTTGCAACAGGGCCTTCATGATGCCCTGGAAATGCACGAACCCCAGGCCCGCCTGGAGGCCCGCGCTGCGATCCCAGGTCTTCAAGCTCCGGCACAGCGCATCCAGGCGCTGGGCATCCGCCCCCAACTCCTGCGCGCAGAACTGCAACAGATCCGGCATGACCTGGCCCGCCAGGTACACCTGGTCGTCGCTGACCAGATGCTGCAAGTCGCTGGGCCGAGCCTGGTGCAGTCGACTCAGGCGATCCAGGGCAAAGCGCGCGCGCATTTTCAGAGGCACATCCTGCTGGCTGATGACCGGCGAAAAGCCTTCCAGCGGCTTGGCCGGGTTGACCATCCAGGCCGAGTCGTTGGAGTGCTGCAGATAATCGTTGCGCGCCAGTTGCGGCAATTGGCCGGCGGCGAAGATACCCGGCTGGGCCGCCGCCGGATCGATGTCCCAGGCGCAAGCCCGGCGCGAGCCGTCGAGGACGATGAGTTGGGTAGCGGCCCGTGGATCGCTGCATTGCGCCAGCTTGGCCTGGGTAACGTTGGGCACCACCGACTGGTTCATGTACAACGCCCGGCCCTGGTCATCCACCGCCAAGGTATTGACCCAGGGAATGCCCTGCCAGCGGTGCACGCTGTCCTGAAGAGCTACGACGCTGGAGGCCTGGTTCATCGCCGCCCACTGGGCCAGCACCCGGGTATTTTCCAGGTTGGCGTCGCGCAGGCTGTAGGCATGCTGGCGGTCCCAGTCCAGCTCGCCCGGCCACTGCACCACCGGGCCGAAGACCGAGCGGTACAGAGTGCGCGAGTGTTCCTGCAACTGACCGTCCGCGCCCTTGCCCTGCACCGTCACCACCTGCCGTTCCAGGGGCAGCGAACGACCGTCGAGCAGGTAACGGGTCGGGTCCTTCGGGTCCAGCTTCAGGCGATACAGGGTGAAGTGCTTGGAGGTATCGACCGTGTGGGTCCAGGCCAGGTGCTGGTTGAAGCCGATATTGATCAGCGGCAGGCCGGGCAAGGCCGCGCCCATCACATCCAGCTGACCGGGAATGGTCAGGTGCATCTGGTAGAAGCGCATGCCGCCAACCCAGGGGAAGTGCGGATTGGCCAGCAACATGCCACGGCCGTTGAACGAACGCTCGCTGCCGATCGCCACCGCATTGCTGCCCCGGTCCAGGGCAAAGCGTTGCTGGCGCGCGACCGCCAGCTGCCAGGCCTGCGCCGACAGCCCGGCCTGAGCCAGGCTCCCCGGTGGCGTAGCGCCAGCCAGGGCCTCGGCGAACTGACCGGCCCCACCTTCCACCAGGAGGCGTCGGGTCAGCTTTACCAGGTCCGCCGGGGTCAACGGGCGTACCCACTCGCCCTTGCATTGTTCGGGCAGCCCCAGGGGCCGGCGCTCTGCCAACTGGCGGTTGTAGCCCTCGACATAGCCCTGCATGCGCTCACGCATCGCCACGGGTTGCGCCTGCCAGAATGCCTCCACCGCCTGGGGGGTGTTCAACCAACTGAAAAACACGTCGCTACTCAGGTTGTCCCGCTGCTCCAGGGTCTGGCCCCCGGGACCGAAGTAGCGCGAACGCTGGCCGTTGACGGTCAGTACTTCATTGGCCAGCAGGCACAGGTTGTCCTGGGCGTAGGCATAACCAATGCCATAGCCCAGGCCTCGCTCATCGGTTGCGCGGATATGCGGTACGCCGAAGCTGGTGCGGCGAATTTCGGCGCGGGTCTGCTCCGCCTGGGCGCCGCAGCTGAAACTCAGAAACAGGGCTGCAAGGCAAACGTTCGATAACTGCCTGGAAATGATCACGCCGACTCCTGATACGAAAACACAGAACCAGGACTGGAGAGCTGCAAGGAATTGGCAAGATCGCCAGCCTGGGTGTCCGGCCGCGCACGAGTGAACCGGCGCTTGCCTGCCCATACAGACGAAATCGATGAAATAAAATTAACCGGCGCGTAGCCCGCCAGCTGGAACCATCACATGTCAGCGACTTGATACCGACAAATTTTCTACATCCTGAGACTCATGATTTGCCGTGCTCGTTCGTCTAGTCACTAGAGCACCCATCATTCTTTTCCTGGTCAGGCTCTGATTAAGGAGTTTCTGCATGTACAACCAGCCACTGCCAACGGACGGCAATATCGTGAACAGCACGCCCTCCCTCAACGCCGGCGCCGGTGTCTTCGGCAAGCAAGTCGAACGCAACAGCAACGACCGGATCAAGCAGATGCTCAAGAGCTTCGGCCTGCGTACCAGCCTGATTCGCCTGAAGGTCATCGACGCCCTGCTGGTCGCGGCCCAGAGCGGCCGCCCCCTGGGAGTACGAGGCATCCACAGCCAACTGCTGGAGCTGGACACCCCATTGTCGTTCCTCAGCGTGCGCGAAGTGTTGAAGCGCTTGTGCAGCGAAGGGGTCATCACCCTCAACGCAGACAAGAGCTACAGCCTGCATCAACAGGCTGCAGCGGTGCTGGACGGCCTGGCCTGAAGCCGCCCACGGGCTCAGGGCTTGACCTTGCGCCGCATCACGCCGTTGAGCACCACGACGATGACCGCCACGGCGATGGCGATGTACTGGAAGGTCTTTTCATCGATGACACCGCTGTTCTGCAGGTAGGAAAGGCCAAGCATGATTCCCAGGACCGCCAGGGAAATCAGAATCGAATATTTCAAACGTTGTGACTGAGTCATTGCGGGAATCCTGAAGCTGAAATTGTATCCGCCGTGTATCGAGGCCGATGCCAAGCACATACCCGGATTCGGGGATGCGCGGGTCGAATCGGGGTCATATGGTACAGGCGCAAAGGAGTTTTTTCTTCGTTGTCGCCCTGCCGTGTTCCCCAAGTCCTTGAGGATTGATAAATGTTCCGTCGAATCACGTTGTTGATTCCCCTGCTGGCCATGCTGACCCTGTCAGGCTGTATCATCATGCCCCACGATGGCTGGCATCACCGCTACCATGACGGCGGCCCGGGCTACTACTACCACCGTTGAGCGACTGCCAGCGTTGAACCATCCGGCCAGTCCACCGGCCCTCTCGCGCCACCCCACCACCCACGCCCGCCCTGCCGCGGGCGTTTTGTTGTCCGGGCCGACCTCAATTGCGACCCCGGATGAGTTCGTCCGGCCGGGCGAACAGTTCCACCAGCCAATCGATGAACACTCGAACACGAGTCGAAAGGTGGCGCTGGGGTGGATACAGCGCCGTCAGAGGCATGGGCGGCGGTGCATGAGCCGCCAGTACCTCCTGCAGGAGACCGGCCCGCAATTGCCGGGCGGCATGGTAGTACGGGGTCTGGACCAAGCCGTAGCCCGCCTCGCAGGCCGCCAGGTAGCCTTCGGCACTGTTGACGGCGACCTGCTTGGGCAAAGTGATCTCATGCAGTTGCCCGTCAACCAGGAACTCCAGGCCATAGCGCTTGCCGGAGACGGCAGAGAAGTACTCCACCATCCGATGCCCCTGCAACTGCGCCACGGAGGTCGGAACACCGTGCTCACGCAAATAGCCGGGGCTGGCGCAAGTCACCTGGGTCAGCCATGCCAGGGGGCGGGCCACCAGGCTCTCGTCCAGTAGCGGACCGCCACGCAAGGCACAGTCCACGCCCTCGCGAATCAGGTCCACCGGGCGGTCGTTGAGACCGATCTCCAGCTCGAGCAATGGATAACGCGCGCAGAACTCCGGCAATGCCGGCATCACGATCAGATGGCCGATACCGGCCGGCATGTCGATGCGCAAGATGCCCCGGGGATTGTGCCGTCCCTGGGAAAAGGCCGCCTCGGCCTCCTCCAGATCTGCCAGCAGGCGTATACAACGCTGGTAATAAGCAGCTCCGTCCAGGGTCGGGCTGACCTGGCGGGTGGTGCGGTGCAGCAACTGCACCCCCAGATGCGCCTCCAGTTGCTTGATCAGGATGGTCACCGAAGCCCTGGGCAATTGCAGGCTATCGGCCGCCCGGGCAAAACCGCCAAGCTCGACGATCCGGGTGAACACGCGCATCGCGTTGAAACGATCCATGGAAAGCGCCCTTGATTATTTGGAAAATCTTAATAGTGATAGCGTCTTTAGCCGGTTTATCGGTGTTTTGTCGAGCAGCACAATGAGCGCCTCACCACCTCTGGAGTAGCCAGCGATGCACACTCGACAACTGGGCCAGCACGGTCCACAGGTTTCCGCCATTGGCCTGGGCTGCATGGGCATGAGCGACTTCTACACCACCGGCAGCGATTCCCGGGAATCCATCGCCACCCTGCACCGGGCACTGGACTTGGGCGTGACCCTGCTGGATACCGCCGACATGTACGGTCCCCACAGCAACGAAGCACTGATCGGCCAGGCCATCCGTGGCAAGCGCGAACAGCTGGTGCTGGCCAGTAAGTTCGGCATTGTCCGCGACCCCGCCAATGCCTCGGCCCGTGGCGTCGATGGTCGTCCGGAGTATGTGCACGCCGCTATCGATGGCAGCCTGCGACGCTTGGGCGTGGATACCCTGGACCTCTATTACCAGCACCGGGTCGACCCAGAGGTGCCCATCGAGGAAACCGTCGGCGCCATGGCCGAATTGGTCAAGGCCGGCAAGGTGCGCTACCTGGGCTTGAGCGAAGCCTCGGCGGCGACCCTGGAGCGGGCGCACAAGGTCCACCCCATCAGCGCCTTGCAAAGCGAATACTCATTGTGGAGCCGCGACCCCGAGGAAAACGGCTGCCTTGCCACCTGCCAGCGCCTGGGCATCGCTTTCGTTCCCTACAGCCCGCTGGGCCGGGGTTTTCTCACCGGCGCCCTGAAGAGCCCGGACGACTTCGCGGCCGATGACTACCGGCGTTTCAACCCGCGCTTTCAAGGAGAGAACTTCCAGCGCAACCTGCGCCTGGTGGAACAGGTGCAACAGCTGGCAATACAGAAGGAGGTCAGCGCTGGGCAACTGGCCCTGGCCTGGGTCCTGGCCCAGGGCGAATACCTGATACCCATCCCCGGCACCAAGCAACGGCGTTATCTGGAGGAGAACGTAGCGGCCCTGGAGGTGCGCCTGAGCGCCGATGACCTGGCGTCGCTGGACCGCATTTTCAGCCCCCATGCCACCGCCGGCACTCGCTACAGCGAAGAGGTGCTGGCCCTGCTGGATCGCTGAAACGACAAGGCCGGGGTCGCTGGAAAGCGCCCCGGCCCTGGCTCGAAGCCTGGATCAAGCCTTGGCGACGGTGTTCTTGTCGGTCACCGTGGTGCCGTTGCCCTTGCCGTAGCTTTGCAGGCTCTGCAGGACGTAGATGGCTTTCTTGTATTCGGGAATCAGGTAGTTGGCGTACTTGTTGCCCTTGAGGTTGTTGTTCTGGATATCGTCGATCTTCATCGCGAAGTATTCCAGCGCGTTGAAAGGCTCCTCGGGGTTTTTCGGAATGCCGAAACGGTCGAACTTGTCACCGGCATTGAGCAGGTTCAGCGCAGTTACATCGGAGATCAAGCCGTTGTTCTTGAGGAAAGTGCTCATGCCACCCAAGGACTTGATGGTGACATTCGTCGGATCGAAGCCCTTGATCTGCTTGTGCAACTTCAACTGATCCATTTTGCGCACGTCGAGCACGGCGGCGTTCTGCCCCACCATGGTCAGGATCTGGCGCACCTTGGCGCTCTGCGGGGCCTTCTTGACGTCGCCGCCTCCCTGCAACAGGCCTGCCATGCTGCTGCCGCCAACGTATCCGATTGCCATACTGCAACTCCTGTAGTCCGGCTTGTCGATTCCCCTGTCCTGCTCCATAGGAGCTTCGCAAAGCTCCGGGCAGACCTCTGAAACAGGTCGCAAGCCATGGTGAAACATCTGAATGGGGGCAAGTATCAACGCCGAAACAATTGGCGCCAACGAATTATTTCGGAAATTTACATTTTTTATACATTTCCGACAAATTCGCCAGGAGCCCCTGATTTAAAGGGCCTGACCAATATTCAAGGCTACTCTCGGAGCATTTCTGCGGGCCTTGCCGGTTACCGCTCCCGACTTCGCTGGCACTTCGGCAAACTCCTTGCACACAAAATCGATTTTTCTGGACGAACGTCCTAAAGAGCGCATGTCCGGCGCCGATACCTTCTTAATGCCCTGCATAAGGCGCAGCTCTCCCAAAGAATAAGAAACGCTCGGTAAGGACCGGTCCCATGCCCGCTTTGCGCACGATTCAAGCCCGCTACACGCTCTTTCTGGTCCTGTTCATAGCCGTGATGCTGATACTCACGGTGCTGGGTATCGGCCAGCTGGTGGCCCCCAAGTTGCGCCAGACCGAAGAACAGGTCGCCCTGGACCGCATCGCCGAAGTGGCGCAGCGCATTCAGGGCGAGTTGAGCAAGGTCCAGGCCCAGCAACGCAGCATTACCCAGACCGTCGCCCTGCTCGACAGCGACAGCATCGATCGGGTCCTGCCAGGCCTGGTGGACCAGTATGCAGAGCAGAAGGTCTTCGGCGGCGGCATCTGGCCCTTGCCCGGCCAGCGTACTCCCGGCCGCGCCAAGCACAGCAGCTTCTGGCACCGCGATGCCTCGGGCCAGCTCAAGGCCAATACCTTCTGGAACAGCGATGCGGCGCCCAACTACTACGACCAGCCCTGGTACAAGGGCGGCATGCGCACCGCCCCGGGCCAATGTGCCTGGGCCGCCGCCTACAAGGACGACGCCAGCGCCGAACCGCGCACCAACTGCGCCATGGCCATCAGCCGCGACGGCGTGCCCTATGGCGTGGCCACCATCGACGTGACCCTGGGCTTCTTCAATGACCTGGTGGCCGCCCGGGAAAAGGCCCTGGGCGCACAGATGCTGATCGTCGAGGCCGACGGCAAGATCATCAGCAACAGTTCGCGGATCAACGGCCCCATCGTCCTGAAGAACATCACCGAACTGGCCAGCAGCTCGGCCTTCGTCGCCCAGGTGCAGCAGGCCCTGGGCAATCGCGGCAGCGGCCTGCAGCGCCTGGAGTTCGACAACGCCGGGGAACCCAGCACCTTCTTCATGCAGCCGATCGAAGGCACCCCGTGGTTCCTCGCCAGCGCCCTACCCAACCGCCTGATCACCGCCCAGCGCGACGACGTGCTGAGCACCCTGGGCCTGCTGCAACTGCCCATGGTGATCCTGCTGGTGCTGCTGCAGGTCTATGCCATCGGCCAGCTGGTGCAGCGCATGAAGGCCCTCAAGGCCAACATCGACACCCTGGCCACCGGCGACGCCGACCTGACCCGGCGCATCACCATCCGCGCCGAGGATGAGCTGGGGGCCATCGGCCACTCGGTCAACCGCTTCATCATCTATCTGCAGGACATGATCGGCGAGGTGACCCAGGCCACCGAAGCCATGGCCGGCAGCCTGCAACAGCTGCAACGCACCAGCGAGCAGAGCGGACAGATCCTGGCCCGGCACGCTTCGGAAACCGACCAGACCGTCACCGCCATCAACCAGATGAGCTCCACCGCCGACGGCGTGGCGGCCAATGCCGCCGAAACCGCGGCATTCACCCAGCGCGCCAACGAGCATGCCGAGCGCTCGCGGGTGGTGGTGGGCGAAGCGTCCAGCAGCGTGATCGCCCTGATCGACGAAGTGGCCAGCGCCACCCACAAGGTCGAGGCCATGCAGCAAGATGCCCAGCGCATCACTGAGATCCTCGGGGTGATCGGCGCCATCGCCGGGCAGACCAACCTGCTGGCGCTCAACGCGGCCATCGAAGCGGCCCGGGCCGGCGAACAGGGTCGCGGCTTTGCCGTGGTAGCCGACGAAGTGCGCGCTCTGGCCGCCCGAACCCAGGCCAGTACCTCGCAAATCAACGAAATGCTCAACCGCCTGACCCAGGGCGTCAGCTCCTCGGTCAGCGCCATGGAGAACACCCAGGCCAGCTGCCAGTCGGCGGCCGATGCCACTGCCCGGGTCAACTCGGGCCTGGACGAAATGGCCGGCTCGGTCAACCAGATCAACAGCCTGAGCACCCAGATCGCCACCGCCGCCGAACAACAGAGCGCGGTCACCGAGGAAATCAATCGCAGCATGGTGAGCATCCGACATATGGTCGAGGAGCTGCTGCAAAGCGGCCAGGCCAATGAACACAACACCCAGAGCCTGGTCCAGGCCAACCAGCGGGTCAGCGCCCTGATGGGCCGCTTCAAAGTCCGCTGAATGGTCGAGCGCACTCCCGCCACGGCGCGGGAGTGCGACTATATTTGCAGCTCCGGCCACAAGGAGGTGCATGCATCATGGGCCAGCGCCAGCCCCACCTGACGGGCGAATACATCAGCCAGCAGCGGTACATCGCCGCCAGCATCGATACGGTCTACTACTACCTTTCCCAACCTGATCGCTGGCACGAATGGCACCCGGCTTCCCTGCGTGCCGACACTGGCCTGGGTGGTTCGCTGCCGGCCGGCTACAGGTTCAGCGAAACCATCGACCTGCTGGGTTTGCAGGTACACCTGAGCTGCCGGGTCCTGTGCGCGGTGCTGCCCCGGGAGTTCAAGATCGTGTTCAGCTCCGCGCCCCTGGATGGCATCGTCGACTACCAGTTGCGCAAACAGGGCGACGGCACCCTGCTCAAGCACAGCCTGCAATACTCCACCGACCTCAATCTCGGCGGCCTGCGTTCGCGCATGGAGCGCTCTTGCGGACAGGCCCTGGACAACCTCAAGCGCTTCCTGGAAACGCCACCTGGATGATCAAGCACCAGGCCTCGGACAGCCTCGCCGGTCTTGGCTGATCCCCCATCAGTCACGCTGACAAATCTGTAACCTGAACCTCAGTTGGCTGACAGCCAGCACTGATTAGTCTCTGCCTGAATCTGAAACTCAGGACCGACAGGACTCACTCGGTATGCTTGGCAATCCCACACGACGCAGCTTGATCAAGGGCCTGGGCGTCGCCGGCGCACTGGCCGGCACCGGCCTGTGGCCCTCCCCGGCCTGGTCCCGGGCCAACCCTGGCCTGCCCCAGGAAATCCGCGGTCGGCAATTCGACCTGTACATCGGCCAGACGCCGGTGAACTTCAGCGGTACCCCGTGCACCGCGATGACCATCAATGGCGGCCTGCCCGGCCCGCTGCTGCGCTGGCGCGAAGGCGATACGGTGAACATCCGCGTGAGCAACCGCCTGGAGCAAGACACCTCGATCCACTGGCACGGCATCCTCCTGCCGGCCAACATGGACGGCGTGCCTGGCCTGAGTTTCGCCGGCATCGCCCCGGGCAGCGTCTACGAGTACCGCTTCCAGGTCCGCCAGCACGGTACTTACTGGTACCACAGCCATTCCGGGCTGCAGGAGCAGGCCGGGGTCTATGGCCCGCTGGTGATCGATCCCCGGGAGCCGGAGTCGTTCCAGTACGATCGCGAGCATGTGCTGCTGTTCAGCGACTGGAGCGACCTGGCGCCACAGCGCCTGATGCAGATCCTGAAAAAACAGTCCGGCTACTTCAATTACCACAAGCGCACCGTGGGCGACTTCATCGACGATGTCGGCCGCCACGGCTGGGGCGCTACCCTGGCTGATCGCAAGATGTGGTCCGCAATGAACATGAGCCCCACCGACCTGGCCGACATCAGCGCCGCCACCTACAGCTACCTGCTCAACGGTCAGACCCCGGGCAGCAACTGGACCGGGCTGTTCAAGCCCGGTGAACGGCTGCGCCTGCGGCTGATCAACGCTTCGGCCATGAGCTACTTCGATGTGCGCATCCCCGGATTGCAGATGACCGTGGTCGCCGCCGACGGCCAGCCGGTACGTCCGGTCAGCGTCGACGAACTGCGCATCGCCGTGGCCGAGACCTACGACGTGCTGGTGGAACCCGGCCGCGAGCCGGCCTACACCGTCTTCGCCCAGTCCATGGACCGTACCGGCTATGCCCGTGGCACCCTGGCGGTGAGCCACGGCCTGGGCGCCGCCGTGCCGCCCCTGGACCCGCGCCCGCTGGTGAGCATGGCCGACATGGGCATGAGCCACGGCGCCATGGCGCCCGCAAGCATGGGCGACATGCCGGGCATGGGGCACGAGCCGATGGCCGCCATGGACCATGGCGACATGCAGGGCATGGACCACAGCCAGGCCAGCGACATGGCGCCGATGCAGCGCCACCCGGCGTCGGAGCACGGCAATCCGCTGGTGGACATGCAGACCATGAACCCGACGCCGAAACTCGCCGACCCGGGCATCGGCCTGCGCGACAACGGCCGCCGGGTGCTGACCTACGCCGACCTGCGCAGCACCTTCGAGGATCCCGACGGCCGCGAGCCCAGCCGCACCATCGAGCTGCACCTGACCGGACACATGGAGAAGTTCGCCTGGTCCTTCGACGGCATCAAGTTCAGCGACGCCCAGCCCTTGCGCCTGGCCTATGGCGAGCGAGTGCGGATCGTCCTGGTCAACGACACCATGATGACCCACCCCATCCACCTGCACGGCGTATGGAGCGACCTGGAGGACGAACAGGGACGCTTCCAGGTGCGCAAGCACACCATCGACATGCCCCCCGGCACCCGCCGCAGTTATCGGGTCACCGCCGATGCCCTGGGCCGCTGGGCCTATCACTGCCACCTGCTGTACCACATGGAGATGGGCATGTTCCGCGAAGTACGCATCGACCAGCAGGGGAGTCCGTCATGAAGCGCCACCCTGCTGCGCCGTTGCCCGGATTGCTGCTCGGCCTGGGCCTGGTGGCCAGCACCGCCAACGCCGCGCCCGACCCTGTCGGCATGCACCACCGGGGCATGCCCGGCATGGCGCCCGGCGCGATGTCCGCCATGGATCACGGCGCCCACGACCTGGCCCCTGCCCCAGCCCGGGAACGCAGCCGGACCCCGATCCCGACGCCTACCGAAGCCGATCGTCGCGCAGCCTTTGCCGAGGTGTCCGGCCATGGCGTCCATGACCAGGCGATCAATTCGCTCTGGCTGATCAACCAGCTGGAATACCAGGATGCCGACCGCGGCAGCACCCTGGCCTGGGAAACGAATGCCTGGATCGGTGGCGATATCGATCGCCTGTGGCTGCGTAGCGAAGGCGAGCGCAACGACGGTCGCAGCGAGAAAATCGAGCTCGAGGCGCTCTGGGGCCATGCCATCGGTCCTTGGTGGGACCTGGTCGGCGGTGTGCGCCAGGATTTCAAGCCCGCCTCGCCCCAGACCTGGGCCGCCATCGGCCTGCAGGGCATGGCCTTGTACAACTTCGAAAGCCAGGTCACCGCCTACCTCGGCGAAGGCGGCCAGACGGCCCTGCGCCTCAAGGGCGACTACGACATCTTGCTGAGCAACCGCTTGATCCTGCAGCCCACGGCAGAGATCAACCTCTATGGCCGCAACGATCCGGAACGGGGCCTGGGATCGGGCCTGGCGCAAGCCGAAGTCGGGCTGCGCCTGCGCTACGAACTGGATCGCCAGTTCGCCCCCTACCTGGGCGTGGCCTGGAACCGCAGCTACGGCCACAGTGCCGACTATGCCCGCGCCGAAGGCGACAAACCCAGCGAGGCCCGCCTGGTACTGGGTGTCCGCCTGTGGTTCTGACCCCGGGCGCTTACCAGCGCTTTGTATAACCTTGATACACAAGCCTCGCCCCTGGTGCTGCAAAAAACGCAAAATGCACGGCGATTCGCGCAGCCCCAGGGCGCCACCTTCGATCCACACGAGACTTCCGATGAAATCCACCCTGCGTCTGGCGGCCCTGTCCGCCCTGCTGTTCACCTCCCTGGCCCAGGCCGCCGCCCCCATCGACATCGATGTGCACCGCGACGCCAACTGCGGCTGCTGCAAAAAGTGGATCGAGCACTTGCAAGCCAATGGCTTCAAGGTCCATGACCATGTCGAGAACGACATGCGCAGCGTCAAGCAGCGCCTGGGCGTGGCCCCGCGCCTGGCCTCTTGCCATACCGCGGTGCTCGACGGCAAGTTCGTCGAGGGCCATGTGCCGGCCGAGCAGGTCCTGGCCTTGCGCAAGCGCGATGACCTGCTGGGCATCGCCGCCCCCGGCATGCCCATGGGATCGCCGGGCATGGAAATGGACGGCATGGGCGCCGACGCCTACCAGGTCATCGGCCTGACCAAGGAAGGTCGGGACGTGGTGGTCGCGGACTACCCGGCCCGTTGATCGGCGTCTACTTCGGCTTGTTCCTGGCGGCCTTCGGCGCCGCCACCCTGCTACCACTACAGTCCGAAGCGCTGCTGGCAGGGCTGCTGCTCAACGGCCGATGGTCGGTGCCCGGCCTGTGGTTGGTGGCGACCCTGGGCAATGTCCTCGGCTCCCTGGTCAACTGGTGGCTGGGGCGGCGCCTGGAACACTACAAGGACCGCCGCTGGTTCCCCATCGGCCCGCGTCACCTGCAACGTGCGCGCAAGCACTACCAGCGCTACGGGCACTGGTCGCTACTGCTGAGCTGGCTGCCGCTGATCGGCGACCCACTGACGCTGATGGCCGGGGTGATGGGCGAGCCGCTCAAGCGCTTCCTGCTGCTCGTCAGCCTGGCCAAGGGCGTGCGTTATGCGGTGCTGGCCTGGCTGACCCTGGGCTGGATGGACTGATCGCCAGGCTCGACGGCGGCTCCAACGGCTTCGTGTAGCCGCTGCCAAAGGCTGCGTACGGGCCATCGCAAGAACCGGAGCGAGCGCCAAAGATCCTGACTGCCCCGTTATGGACCGAACGCTGTCCAGCGCACCCATTGCGGGCACCCCGATACGCTCCACAGACCGACCTCTCGTCGGCACCAGCCGCGCTCGAGTCCTCGCATCGGCGCCCGGCAAGGGCCTTGCCCGGCGCCGTTGCGTCTTCTGTCCTAGACTGGCTCTCGCATCGTGACCATGCAGTCACAGCGCCAGGAAAAAAGTCGAAACTTTTCGTTCCGGCCCAGGGTCAGGGTAAAGGTAGGGCCGCTGCCGCTGGTGCATTCCTTGCAGCGACTCCTCCATCCATTCTGCTTCAGCACTCGGGCAGCACGGGCTGATCGAAGTGCGATGCGTTCGTGCCCGGCCACAGGAACCGGCCGGCACGGCGTGCAATACGCCAAAACAGATCGACGACACGGGAGAAACACATGATCAGCGCCGTATTGGATACCCAGGGAGAACCCATTCCGCAGCAGGCCGGTGGACGCGGCATTCCCCTGGTCCCGCTCCCCGGGAGCAAGACGGTACTGCCACTGGCACGCCAGAATCCCAACCGCAAGCGGGTGCTGTTCGTCACCTCGGAACTGACCGATCTGGTCAAGACCGGCGGCCTCGGGGATGTTTCCGCCGCCCTGCCCCGGGCCATGGCCCACCTGCACGATGTGCGGGTGCTGATCCCCGGTTACCCCCAGGTCCTGCATAGCGAGAACCCGATCCACATCATCGGCGAGCTGGGCGGCCATGCCGCGCTGCCGGCCTGCAAGATCGGCCGCATGGACATGCCCGACGGCTTGGTGATCTATGTGCTGATCTGCCCCGAGCTCTACGAGCGCGAAGGCACGCCCTATGGCGCCAACAACGGCCGCGACTGGCCGGACAACCATATTCGCTTCGCCCGCCTGGGCCTGGCCGCCGCCGATATCGCCGCCAACCTGGCGCAGATCCATTGGTGCCCCGACCTGGTGCACGCCCACGACTGGCCCGCCGGCCTGGCGCCGGCCTATATGCACTGGCGCGGCCAGCGCACCCCGACGCTGTTCACCATCCACAACCTGGCCTACCAGGGCGTGGTCAGCCTGGCCTGCTGCCCGGAACTGGGCATCCCCGAGCACGCCCTGCAGCAAGAAGGCATGGAGTTCTACGGCAAGCTGTCGTTCCTCAAGGCGGGCATGGCCTATGCCAGCCACATCACCACGGTGAGCGCCACTTACGCCCGGGAGATCACCACCCCGGACTTCGGCTGCGGGCTCGATGGCTTCCTGGCCAGCAAGACCCAGCAAGGCCTGCTCAGCGGCATTCCCAACGGCATCGACGAAAGCTGGGACGCCGCCACCGACCCGCATCTGTTCTGCCCCTTCGGCATCGGCGACTGGGACGGCAAGGCCGTCAACGCAGCCCATGTACGCCAGCTGTTCGGCCTGGAGCCGAGCGATGGGCCGCTGTTCGCCGTGGTATCGCGACTGGTCTACCAGAAGGGCCTGGACCTCACCGAAGCGGTGGCCGAATTCATCGTCGACGCCGGCGGCCAGATCGCCATCATCGGCCGTGGCGAACCGGAGGAGGAACAAGCGATGCGTGAACTGGCCCGGCGCTTCCCTGGCCGCGTCGGCGTGCACATCGGCTTCAACGAGACCGATGCCCGGCGCATGTTCGCCGGCAGCGACTTCCTGCTCATGCCCTCGCGCTACGAGCCCTGCGGCCTGAGCCAGATGTACGCCCAGCGTTTCGGCTCGCTGCCGGTGGCACGCAATACCGGCGGCCTGGCGGACACCATCGACGACGGTGTCACCGGCTTTTTGTTCGACGAATCCAGCGTGGCCAGCTACCAGGGCGCCTTGCAGCGGGCCTTCCGGGTCTTCGCCCGGCCCGGGCTGCTGCATGCCATGCGCTGCCGGGCCATGGCCGCGCCCTTCAACTGGTGCCAGGCGGTGGAACCCTACGCCGAGCTCTACGAGCAATTGGTGGCCCAGACCTTGGGGCAGACCGCCAGGTAGAGGAGGCCTGACAAATGTCTACCAGTACGCCACCACCCGTGCGCCATGGCGCGGTGCTGCTCGACGCCGAGCGAACCCGTTTCGCCCTCTGGGCCCCGGATGCGCACCATGTCAGCGTGGAGCTGGGCAGCGGCCAGTCCGTGCCCATGCTGCCCCAGCCCGAAGGCTGGTTCATGATCCAGGCAGCGTGTCCGGCAGGCAGCCGCTACCGGTTCAATATCGATGACCGGCTGCTGGTGCCGGACCCGGCGTCCCGCGCCCAGGACGGCGACGTGCATGGCCCCAGCCTGGTGGTCGATCCCCAGGCCTATGCCTGGCAGCACCCACAGTGGAGCGGCCGGCCCTGGGCCGAAGCGGTGATCTACGAGTTGCACGTGGGCCTGCTGGGCGGCTACCAGGGAGTCCAGCAGGTGCTGCCAGCGCTGGTGGAACTGGGGGTAACGGCCATCGAACTGATGCCCCTGGCGCAGTTCCCCGGCGAGCGCAACTGGGGTTACGACGGCGTCTTGCCCTATGCCCCGCAAGCGTCCTATGGCACGCCGGAGCAACTCAAGGCCCTGGTGGATGCGGCCCACGGCCTGGGCCTTGCAGTGATCCTGGACGTGGTCTACAACCACTTCGGCCCCGACGGCAACTATTTGCAGCGCTACGCCAGCCCATTCTTTCGCGAAGACCGGCAGACCCCCTGGGGGGCCGCCATCGACTTCCGCCGCCGGCCGGTGCGCGACTTCTTCATCGACAACGCCTTGATGTGGCTGCTGGACTACCGCTTCGACGGCCTGCGCCTGGATGCGGTGCATGCCATCGACGATCCGGGCTTCCTGAAGGAGCTGGCCCGGCGCGTGCGCGAAGCTGTTCCCGGCGGCCGTCAGGTGTGGCTCAACCTGGAGAACGAGGCGAACCAGGCCAGCCTGTTGCAGCACGGCTTCGATGCCCAGTGGAACGACGACGGCCATAACGCCCTGCACGTATTGCTGACCGGGGAAACGGAGGCTTACTACGCCGACTTCGCCGAACAGCCGACCCAGCAACTGGCACGCTGCCTGGGCCAGGGATTCGCCTTCCAGGGCCACCTGGACCGCCATGGGCGGCGGCGCGGCGAACCCAGCGCCCACTTGCCGCCCAGTGCTTTCGTGCTGTTCTTGCAGAACCACGACCAGATCGGCAACCGCGCATTCGGCGAACGCCTCAACCAACTGGCCCCGCCCCAGGCCTTGCACGCGGCCACGGTGCTGTTGCTGCTGGGACCGATGATCCCGCTGCTGTTCATGGGCGATGAAATGGCGGCGCAGGAACCTTTCCTGTTCTTCACCAGCCACCAGGGCGAGCTGGCCGAAGCCGTGCGCCAGGGCCGGCGCGACGAGTTCGCCGCCTTCAGTGCCTTCGCCGATGCCTCCGAGCGCCAGCGCATCCCCGATCCCAACGCCCTGTCGACCTTCCTGGCCTCGCGTCCAGCCGCTGGTTCCGCACAGGCCGAGGCCACCCGGGCGCTGTACCGCGAACTGCTGCGGATCCGTCACCGCGAGCTGGTACCGCGCCTGCCCGGAACATGCGCCCTGGGCGCCGAGGTACTGGCCGAGGGCGCCCTCACCGCCCGCTGGCGCCTGGGCGATGGCAGCCTGCTGCGCATCGACCTCAACCTCAGCGCGCACCGGGTCGAACTGCAACCGGCGAACGATGCCCAGCCATGGTTCCAGTATCCCCCAGGCACCCTGGAGCATTGGCGCCAGGGCTGGTTGCCAGCCTTCAGCGCGCTGGTGCAACTGCAGCCCGCGACAGCCCCCGATGGAGAGCGTCCATGAGCGATGCGCAACTGGAAATACTCGCCAGCCGCGCCGGCCTGGCGGTGGACTGGATCGATGCCAACGGCCGACCGCAGAAGGTCGAGCCCAGGGTCCTGCGGGCGGTGCTGGCCGGATTGGGTCACCCGGCCGGCAATGCCCGGGAAATCGAATGCAGCCTGCGGCAACTGCAGCACCGGCAGCAGGGCCGGCACCTGCCGCCGCTGCTGACCGCCGATGTCGGCCAGGGCCTGGACCTGGCCCACTATTTCCCGGCGCGGACCGAATGCCGGGTGCAGTTGGAAGACGGCAGTTGCCGGCAATTGCAGCTGGACGACCAGAGCCGGTTGCCCGGTGAACTGCCCGTGGGTTACCACAGCGTGGATATCGAGGATGAACGCTTCATTCTCGCCGTGGCGCCCGAACGTTGCTACAGCGTGGCCGACGCAGTGGCCGACCAGCCGCCGCGGGCCTGGGGCCTGGGGGTGCAGTTGTATGCCCTGCGCCGCAGCGGCGATGGCGGTTTCGGCGATACCCAGGCCCTAGAGGAACTGGCCCACCAGGCTGCCGAACGCGGCGCCGACGCCCTGGCCATCAGCCCGCTGCATGCGATGTTCAGCAGCGACCCCCAGCGCTATAGCCCCTACTCGCCCTCCAGCCGGCTGTTCCTCAACAGCTTGTACGCCGCTCCGGGGGCGATCCTCGGCGAACGGGCCTGGCGTACCGCCATCGAGGCCTGTGGCCTGGGCCCGCAGTTGCAGGCGCTGGAACAACAACCGCTGATCGACTGGCCAACGGCGGCCCGAGCCAAGCAACAGGTGCTGCGCGAGCTGTACCAGGGTTTCCGCCAGGGCGAGCACCCGCTGCACCAGGACTTCGCCAGCTATCGCCAGGCAGCCGGCGAGGCCCTGGAAAACCACTGTCGTTTCGAGGCGATCCAGGCCCTGCGGGTGGCCCGTGGCGAAGACCCGGACTGGCGTCAGTGGCCGGAGTACTGGCGTGACCCCGCCAGCCCGGAACTGGCACGCCTGGCCGAGGAGCACGCCGAGGAAATCGGCTTCCATGCCTTCTGCCAATGGCTGATCGCACGCAACCTGGAACGGGTGCAAAGCGCGGCCCGCAGCAGCGGCATGGGCATCGGCCTGATCGCCGACCTGGCGGTGGGCGCCGACGGTGGCGGCAGCCAGGCCTGGAGTCGCCAGGATCAGTTGCTGGCCGAGCTGACCGTGGGCGCCCCGCCGGACATCCTCAATCGCCAGGGCCAGGCGTGGGGGATCTCGGCCTTCTCTCCCGAAGGCCTGCAACGCCATGGCTTTCGCGCCTTCATCGAAATGCTGCGGGCCAACTTCGCCCATGCCGGTGGCTTGCGCATCGACCATGTGATGGGCTTGCAGCGGCTCTGGGTGATTCCCCGGGGTGCCCCGCCCTGCGACGGGGCGTACCTGTATTACCCGGTGGACGACCTGCTGCGCCTGCTGGCCCTGGAATCCCAGCGCCACCAGGCCATCGTCCTCGGCGAAGACCTGGGCACCGTGCCCGACGGCCTGCGGGAAAAGCTCGCCGCAAGGGCCATGCTCGGCATGCGCGTGCTGCTGTTCGAGCAAGACCATGGCTGCCACTTCAAACCCATCCTGGATTGGCCGGACAACGCCCTGGCCACCACCAGTACCCACGACCTGCCGCCCCTGGCCGGTTGGTGGCACGGCCGCGACATCGAGTGGAACCAGCGCCTGGAGCTGGTGGATGAAGCCGGGGCCAGGCACTGGCGGGAACATCGCCAGCGCGAGCGCGACGGCCTGCGCCAGGCCCTGGCCCGGGACCCACAGAACTTTCGCGAGCCGCTGGATGAAACCGACCAGCTGCTCGACGCCAGCGTGCGCTTCCTTGGCCATACCCGTGCGCCCCTGGTGCTGTTGCCGCTAGAGGATGCGCTGGGCATCGACGAACAGGCCAACCTGCCGGGCACCGTCGAGGGCCATCCCAACTGGTGTCGGCGCCTGGCTGGCAGTGCCCGGCGCTTGCTGGACGACACCGACGCCGCGCGGCGCCTGGAACAACTGGCCCGCGCCCGGCAACAAGCACAGGAGCGCGACCGATGAACCTAGCACCTGCCCCCGAGCTGCGAGCCAGCCTGCGCCTGCAGTTCCACCAGGGCTTCACCCTGGATGACGCCGTGCCCCTGGTGCCCTACTTCGCGCGCCTGGGCATCAGCCATCTTTACGCCTCGCCGTTGCTCTGCGCCCGGGCCGGTTCCATGCATGGCTATGACGTGGTGGACCCGACCCGGATCAACCCTGAACTGGGCGGCGAAGTGGCCCTGGAACGCCTGGTGGCCGTGCTGCGCCAGCACGGCATGGGGCTGATCCTGGACATCGTGTCCAACCACATGGCGGTGGGCGGCGGCGATAACCCCTGGTGGCTCGACCTGCTGCGCTGGGGGCGTCTGAGCCCTTATAGCGAGTTCTTCGATATCCAGTGGCACTCGTCCGATCCACTGATGGCTGGCCAGTTGCTGCTGCCATTCCTGGGCAGCGACTATGGCCAGGCGTTGCAGGAAGGCAGCCTGCAATTGCATCTGGACGATGACTTGCGGGGGTTCCATGTCCGCCACCACGAGCATCGCTTTCCCATCTGTCCCGGCGACTATGCAGAGTTGCTGCACCCTGACGGCGCAGCAACCGAAACCTTGAAGCCCTTGGCCGACGCCTTCGCCGCCCTGCGCTTCAACAGCGATGCCCACGCTCAAGCGCAGCCCCTGCAGCAAGCCCTGGGCGAGGCGCTGCAACAACCCGAGGTACGCCAGGCCGTGGCCCACAAGCTTGTCGACTATGACTCACGGCAGGCTCCCGGCTTCGAACGCCTGCACCAATTGCTGGAGCGCCAGAGCTATCGCCTGGCCAGTTGGCGCACGGCCGCCGACGACATCAACTGGCGCAGGTTCTTCGACATCAACGAGCTGGGCGGCCTGCGGGTGGAGCGGCCGGCGGTATTCGAAGCCACCCACGGCAAGATCTTCGAACTGATCCAGCGCCGGCTGGTGGATGGCCTGCGCATCGACCATGTCGACGGCCTGGCCGATCCCCGGGGCTACTGCCGCAAGCTGCGGCGCCGGGTCGATCGCCTGCGCCCCGGTGAACACTTGCCGATCTATGTCGAGAAGATCCTCGGCGCCGGGGAAACCCTGCCTCGCCACTGGGGCGTCGACGGCAGCACCGGCTACGAATTCATGAACCAGCTGTCGCTGTTGCAGCACGATCCCGCCGGCCAGGCGCCCCTGGCCGAACTCTGGAACCAGCACAGCCAGCGCACGCCAGACTTTCTTGCGGAGGCGCGGCTGGCCCGCCAGCAGATCCTCAATGGCTCCCTGGCGGGAGATTTCGAAAGCGTGGCCCAGGCCCTGCTGCAGGTGGCTCGGCTTGACCTGATGAGTCGCGACCTGACCCTGGGTGCCATTCGCCGGGCCTTGCAGGAACTGATCGTGCACTTCCCGGTGTACCGCACCTATATCGGGGGGTGCGGTCGTGGGCCCCAGGACCAGCGCTTTTTCCAGCAAGCCCTGGAAGGCGCCCGGGCCAGCCTCAGCGAAGCCGACTGGCCGGTGCTGGACTACCTGGATCGCTGGCTTGGCGGCCAGGGCTGGCGCCAAGTGCCAGCGGGCCCGGCCCGCAGGCTGCTGCGCCATGCCGGGGTGCGCTTCCAGCAGCTGACTTCGCCGGCGGCGGCCAAGGCCGTGGAAGACACAGCCTTCTATCGCTCGGCGGTGCTGCTGGCACGCAACGACGTAGGCTTCGATACCCAGACCTTCAGCGCGCCCCTGGCGGCATTCCACCAGGCTTGCATCGAACGCCTGGAGAGCTTTCCCGACAACCTGCTGGCCACCGCCACCCATGACCACAAGCGCGGCGAGGACAGCCGGGCGCGGTTGGCGGTGCTCAGCGAGCGGGCCACCTGGTACGCCGGGCAGGTGGAGCACTGGCGCAGGCTGGCCGAGCCCCTGCGTGCCGCCGTCGACGCGCCCTCGGCGGCGGACGAGCTGATTCTCTACCAGAGCCTGCTGGGCAGCTGGCCCCTGGACCTCCAAGCCGGCGATGCTCCAGCGCTGGAGCAATACACCCAGCGCATCTGGCAATGGCAGCTCAAGGCCCTGCGCGAGGCCAAACTGCACAGCGGCTGGTCCGCGCCCAACCTGCAATACGAAGAGGCCGTGCAGGCCTTCATCGAGAACCTGTTGCTCACCCCACGCGGCTTGGAACTACGCCGCTCGATCGCCGCCGCGGTCCAGTCCATCGCCCCCGCGGGCGCCCTCAACAGCCTGGCGCAGGCCCTGCTGCGCCTGACCGTACCCGGGGTCCCCGACCTGTACCAGGGCAATGAGCTCTGGGACTTCAGCCTGGTGGACCCGGACAACCGCCGCCCGGTGGACTACCAGGACCGGCGCCAGGCCCTGGAACAGCCGGCCACGGCGGCCCAGTGGCTGTCCCAATGGCACACCGGCCAGATCAAGCAAGGCCTGATCGCCCGCGCCCTGGAACTGCGCCGCCGATATCCGCAGCTGTTCCGGCATGGCAGCTACCAGCCCTTGCAGGTCCTCGGGCAACGGGCCGGCCACGTACTGGCCTTCCTGCGCGAGTACCACCAGCAGCGAGCGCTGGTGATAGTCCCGGTACGGGTGGCCGGTCTGCTCGGGGACAGCCCGGCTCCACACCTGGATGCCGGACTTTGGGGCGACACCCGGGTGCAACTGCCGTTCGCCACCCCGGGGCGCAATCTGAATGGACTTTTTGCCAACGCGACAGTCACAGCCCACAGGGAGCTGATGCTCGCCGAAGTCCTGCGGGACTTCGCGTTGAACCTCTTGATCGACCATTGAATCCAGCGCGGGAGCATTGCGATGAGTACTGACGATAAACGCATACGTGAGTTCGCCTATCAGATCTGGGAGTCGGAAGGAAAACCCCAGGGCCAGGAACAACGCCATTGGGAAATGGCCTGCAAGCTCGCCGAGGCCGAAGCCCTGGCCCCGGCCAAGCCGCCCAAGGCCGTGCAGGCCAAACCGGCGGCCGCCAAACCTGGCAGCAGAGCGACGGCCAAGCCCAAGGCCAAGCCGGCCACGACGCAGGTGCCAGCGGGAGAGAAACCGGCGGTGCTCAAAAAGCCCCGGGCACCCCGCAAGCCGCCAGCCAGCTGATATCCATCCGGCCCGGGCAACCTTCTTTCGTTGCGACCCGCCCGGTGCCGCAAGGGCCGCGTTCGGCCTGTCCCGCCATTCTCATTGCAGGAGCAACCATGAGTACACCCAAGCACAGCCCGACGTCCGCCTCCCACCACGAACCTTCACGCATCCGCGAGGGCCTGCCCTTCCCGCTCGGCGCCACCTGGGACGGCCTGGGCGTCAACTTCGCCCTGTTCTCGGCCAATGCCACCAAGGTCGAGCTGTGCATCTTCGACGCTGCCGGCGAGGTGGAGCTGGAGCGCATCGAACTGCCGGAATACACCGACGAGATCTTCCACGGCTACCTGCCCGACGCCCATCCCGGGCTGGTCTATGGCTACCGCGTGCACGGCCCCTACGACCCGGTCAACGGCCATCGCTTCAACCCCAACAAGCTGTTGATCGACCCCTATGCCAAACAACTGGTGGGCGAGCTCAAGTGGTCCGAGGCGCTGTTCGGCTACACCATCGGCCACCCCGATGCCGACCTGAGCTTCGATGAGCGCGACAGCGCGCCCTTCGTGCCCAAGTGCAAGGTCATCGACCCGGCCCACACGTGGGGCAACGACCAGCGCGTCAGCGTGCCCTGGGACAAGACCATCATCTACGAGACCCACGTGCGCGGCTTCACCATGCGCCACCCGGCGGTTCCCGAGCAGCTGCGCGGCAGCTTCGCCGGGTTGATGGTCGAGGACGTGCTCAAGCACATCCGCAGCCTGGGGGTATCGTCGGTGGAGTTGCTGCCGATCCATGCCTTCGTCAACGACCAGCACCTGCTGCAAAAAGGCATGACCAACTACTGGGGCTACAACAGCATCGCCTTCTTCGCCCCGGACCCGCGCTACCTGGCCAGCGGCAAGATCGCCGAGTTCAAGGAAATGGTCGCGCACCTGCACGAGGCCGGCCTGGAGGTGCTGCTGGACGTGGTCTACAACCACACCGCCGAGGGCAACGAACAGGGACCGACCCTGTCCATGCGTGGTATCGACAACGCCTCGTACTACCGCCTGATGCCCGACGACAAACGCTTCTATATCAATGATTCCGGGACGGGCAACACCCTGGACCTGAGCCATCCCTGCGTCTTGCAGATGGTCACCGACTCACTGCGCTACTGGGCTGGCGAGATGCACGTCGACGGCTTCCGCTTCGACCTGGCGACCATTCTCGGGCGCTATCACGATGGCTTCGACGAGCGCCACAGCTTCCTCGTGGCCTGCCGCCAGGACCCGCTGCTGCGCCAGGTGAAGATGATCGCCGAGCCCTGGGATTGCGGCCCGGGTGGTTATCAGGTGGGGCGCTTCCCGCCGGGCTGGATGGAATGGAACGATCGCTTTCGCGACACCGTGCGCGCCTTCTGGAAAGGCGATGACGGCCAGTTGGCGGATTTCGCCGGGCGCATGACCGCCTCCGGGGAAATGTTCAATCAGCGAGGTCGTCGCCCTTATGCCTCGGTCAATTTCATCACCGCCCACGACGGCTTCACCCTGCACGACCTGGTGTCCTACAACGACAAGCACAACGAGGCCAACGACGAGAACAACCAGGACGGCAGCAACAACAACCTGTCCTGGAATCACGGGACAGAAGGCCCCACCGACGATCCGGCGATCAATGCCCTGCGCCTGCGCCAGATGCGCAACTTCTTCGCCACCCTGCTGCTGGCCCAGGGCACGCCGATGATGGTGGCTGGCGACGAGTTCGCCCGCACCCAGCACGGCAACAACAACGCCTATTGCCAGGACAGCGAGATCGGCTGGGTCAACTGGGACCTGGACGAAGATGGCAAGTCGCTGCTCAAGTTCGTCAAGCGCCTGGTCAAGCTGCGCCTGAGCTATCCGATCCTGCGGCGCGGGCGCTTCCTGGTGGGCAACTACAACGAGGACATCGGGGTCAAGGACGTCACCTGGCTAGCCCCTGACGGCAGCGAGATGACCACCGAGCATTGGCAAGATCCCCATGGCCGGTGCCTGGGCATGCTGCTCGATGGCCGCGCCCAGGAAACCGGCATCCGCCGCCAGGGTGCCGACGCCACGGTGCTGCTGGTGGTCAACGCGCACCACGACATCGTCAATTTCCGCCTGCCGCAAGTGCCGGCCGGGGAATTCTGGACATGCATGCTCGACACCAACCAGCCGGCGGTGCGCGGCCAGGAACGCCTGGACTTCGACCATGAATACTCGGTGACCGGACGTTCGTTGCTGTTCTTCGAACTCAAGCGCGAGGAGCAGGAATAGTCGCCATCCAGGCGGACGGGGCTTGCCAGGGGCCTGGGGCAGCCTTGGGACCGAGTCTTGGGGGACGCCTGGCGCTTTTCGGGGACGATATTCGTCAGGACGACATACCCGGTAACGAAATACGTCTACCCTATCAACCGGACCGCAATCGACAAATTATCCTGGCGCCCCCTGTGTGGGCGGCGCCGGGCTGAGTATGATTGCGCAGCTATCACGGCGTTCCAAAGGGATGGGACACCGGTACTTCACGCTGAGGCAGGTGCCATGGAATCAGCGTGCGTGCAAACCCAGGGCCGATGCTGAACGCTCGTTCAGTTTTTGCATACGGCCCGGAAACAGGGATGTATCACGTTATGAAAGCCATATCCGCAATAGATAACAGCTGGCCCAGCCAGATCTGGAACAGCGCCCATAGCCTGGCCGAGGTCCCGGCCATCAATCTTGCCAACCTGGTGCCGGCCGGTTCCCGGGCGGTGATGGTGGCTCCGCATCCCGGTGACGAAGTGATCGCCAGCGGCGGCCTGCTGCAGGTACTGGCCCACCACGGCCACCCCCTGGAACTGATCTCGGTCAGCGACGGCAGCGCCAGCCACCCCGGGTCCGAGGTCTGGCCGGAACGCCGCCTGAGTGTGTTCCGCCCCCAGGAAAGCGCCGAAGCCTTGCGCCGCCTGGGCTTGCCTTTGCATAGCCTGAAATGGATCCGCGGCGGGTTCGCCGACAGTGCCTTGAGCGAGCGCGAGCAGCAGCTGGTGCCGTTCATCAGCCGCTACCTGCGCCCCGGGGACGTGGTCTTCAGCACCTGGCGCGAAGACGGCAACCTCGATCACGAGGCCGTGGGCCGGGCTGCCGCCAAGGCCGCGGCGCAAGTGGGTGCAAGGTTCTGCGAGATCCCCGTGTGGGCCTGGCACAGCTCGGTCCGCGAGGAGCACCAGATTCCCTGGCAACGGGCGCGCAAGCTGCGCCTGGACACCTGGACCGTGGCCCGCAAGCGCCACGCCGCCCATGCCTACGCCAGCCAACTGCAGGGCGAACCGGAGATCGGCTTGCAGCCGTCGCTGTCGCCCATCGTGCTCGAACGCATGCGCCTGCCCTACGAGATCATCCTCATGTAGCCTGGGCAAGCACCGGCGACGTCAACGACTGGCCGTTGCGCGGCAACCTCACCCTGGGCCGGCGCGGCGACCACCTGTCGGAACCTGCCGTACATCCGGATTGCTGAACCGGCACTGGCGCCGCAATGAGCCTGATGCATGCTCTGTAACGGACAGGGACCCCGGGTATCCGCCCGGGGCCGCCCCTGCCGTGAAAAGGAGCGATGCCATGAGCGATACACCCACGATCGTCCTGGTCCACGGGTTCTGGGGCGGCGCCGCCCACTGGAACCGGGTCATCGACGAATTGCTGGAACGCGGCCACCGGAAGATCCGCGCGGTAGAGTTGCCCCTGACGTCCCTGGCCGATGACGTCGAGCGCACCCGCAAGCTGCTGGCCCAGCAAGCCGGGCCGGTGCTGCTGGTGGGGCATTCCTACGGCGGCGCGGTGATCACCCAGGCCGGCCACGAGGCCAACGTCGCCGGCCTGGTGTACATCGCCGCCTTCGCTCCCGACAGCGGCGAGAGCCCCGGCAGCCTGACCCAGGAGTTTGCTCCCGCGGCTGCGGCCAACCTGGAGCCGGACAGCGATGGCTACCTGTGGGTTCGTCCGGAACGCTTCCACGAGAGTTTTTGCCAGGACTTGCCGGCCCGCGAGGGACTGATCATGGGCCTGACCCAGAAAGCCCCGCTGGCCAATACCTTCGGCGACACCCTGGGCGCCCCGGCCTGGCGCGACAAACCCTCGTGGTACCAGATCTCCAGCGCCGACCGCATGATCGCCCCGCCCAACCAGGAACGCATGGCCGCACGCCTGAACGCACGCAAGGTGATCCGCCTGGACGCCAGCCATGCCTCCCTGGCCTCGCAACCGCACGCCGTGGCCGGGTTGATCGCCGAAGCCGCCGCCAGCCTCTGATCGGCCAAGGCTCGCAGGGCTTCAGGAGTCCTCCGGGGCCTGCGATTGCCGCCGCTGCGCAGCCTGCGGCAGCGGCTAAACGAAGCGCGCCCTGTGGCCGTGTCAGTGGCCGGGGCGCAGGATCAGCACCGCCAGGGGCGGCAAGTTGAGCACCAGGGACAGGGCCTGGCCGTGGCTTTCCTGCTCTTCGCTGAAGGCTTCGCCGGCGTTGCCGTAGTTGGACCCGGCATACAGCTGCGAATCGCTGTTGAACACTTCGCTCCAGCGTCCGGCCAGGGGTACGCCCACGCGATACCCCTCGCGCGGCACCGGGGTGAAGTTGGCCACCACCAGCAACGGCTCGCCATCGCGGCTCCAGCGCAGCCAGGCATACACACTGTTGAGCGCATCGTCACCAATCAGCCACTGGAAGCCCTGGGGCACGTGGTCCTGCTCGTGCAGCGCCGGATACTCGCGGTACAGGCGGTTGAGGTCGCCCACCAGCCGTTGCACGCCACGGTGTTCGGGATATTGCAGCAAGTACCAGTCCAGTTGCCGGTCGTGGTTCCACTCGCGCCACTGGCCGAACTCGCAGCCCATGAACAACAGCTTCTTGCCCGGATGGGTCCACATGAAGCTCAGGTAAGCCCGCAGGTTGGCGAATTTCTGCCAGCGATCGCCGGGCATCTTGTCGATCAGCGAATGCTTGCCGTGCACCACCTCATCATGGGAGATCGGCAGGATGAAGCGCTCGGACCAGGCATACACCAGGCCGAAGCTCAGCTCGTTGTGGTGGTGGGATCGATAGACCGGGTCTTGCTGGATGTAATGCAGGGAGTCATGCATCCAGCCCATGTTCCACTTGTAGGCGAACCCCAGCCCGCCATGCTCGGTACTCTGGCTGACCCCGGGCCAGGCGGTGGATTCCTCGGCGATCACCAGGGCGCCCGGCGCTTCAAGGTCCACCACGTCGTTGAGATGGCGCAGGAACTCGATGGCCTCGAGGTTTTCCCGGCCGCCGTGGCGGTTGGGTACCCATTCCCCGGCCTTGCGCGAGTAGTCGCGGTAGAGCATCGAGGCCACCGCATCGACCCGCAGCCCATCGACATGGAAATGCTTGAGCCAATGCAGGGCCGAGGCCAGCATGAAGCCATGGACCTCGGTACGCCCGAGGTTGTAGATCAGCGTGTCCCAGTCCTGGTGGAAGCCTTCCAGAGGGTTGCCGTACTCATACAGCGCCGTGCCGTCGAACTGTGCCAGTCCGTGGGCATCGGTGGGGAAATGCGCCGGCACCCAGTCCAGGATCACCCCGATCTGCGCCAGGTGGCAGGCATTGACGAAGGCCGCGAACTCCTCGGCGGAGCCGTAGCGGGCACTGGGCGCGTACTGCGCCAGGGGCTGGTAGCCCCAGGAGCCGCCGAAGGGATGTTCCATGATCGGCATCAGTTCGATGTGGGTGAAGCCCAGATCCTTGACGTAGGGAATCAACCGCTCGGCCAACTCCGCCCAGCTGTAGTGGCGGGCCACCTCGCCCACGTCGTCGACCTCGCATTGCCAGGAGCCGGCGTGCAGCTCGTAGATCGCCAGCGGCGCATCGACCCGCTGGCGTTCACCCCGGGCCAGCATCCACTCCTGGTCCTGCCAGTCGATGGCCAGCGGCGCCGCGACCTTCGACGCGGTATCGGGCGGCAATTGGGTCGCCAGGGCCACCGGGTCGGCCTTGAGCGGCAGGATGCCCTGAGGGCCGAGGATCTCGTACTTGTACGACTCGCCAGCGCGCAGGCGCGGGATGAACAGCTCCCAGACCCCCGAAGGATGACGCAGGCGCATGGGATGCCGGCGGCCGTCCCAGACATTGAAGTCACCCACCACCGAGACGCGCCGGGCATTGGGCGCCCACACCGCGAAGCGCACGCCGGCGATGCCGTCCACCGTGGTCAACTGGGCTCCCAGGCAACTGCCGAGGTCGCGGTGATTGCCTTCGGCGAACAGGTACAGGTCCATTTCGCCAAGCAACGGCCCGAAGCTGTAGGGGTCTTCACTGACCTGTTCGCCTCCGGCCCACTGCACACGCAGCAGGTAGGGCCGGGCCTCGGGGAAATGCCCGACGAACAACCCCGGCACCTCGTCGGCTTCCAGGTTGCCGAGCAATTGCTGCTGCTCGCGGTCCAGCACCTGGACACTCAGCGCCCCGGGCAGGAAAGCCCGGATGACCTGCCCGCCGGCACCATCGCCATGGGGCCCGAGGATGGCGAACGGGTCGTTGTTCTCGGCCCGCACCAGGGCCTCGATGGCCCTGGCCGACGGTAGCAACCGTTCCTGGCGCCGCTCCTGCTCCCTGTTCGAGAAATTCATGACTGCTCTCCATCGATGTCGGAAAAGTCCGGTAGTTCACGCAACAACCCGGCCAGGCCGCGCAGCGGCACGTGCAGCCAGGCGGGTCGGTTCTGCGCCTCATAGGCCAGTTCATAGGCGGCCTTCTCCAGGCTGAACAACACCAGGGCGGCGTCGGCCGCCGAGGCCTGCCAGCCATGGGCAAGATTAGCCGTCGCCTGCCGGTACGCCGTGACGAAAGCCTGCCGGGAGCGCTCCAGATAACGCCCGACCACGGCTTGCCGGACCGCCTGGGCATCCGGCGCGCCATCCACCGCCGGCGCTTCCAGGGCCAGGGCCGCGGCATAGTCGAACGAACGCAGCACGCCGCTGACATCCTTGTAGGGGCTGTGCTTGGCCCGGCGCTCCGCCAGGGGCCGCGCCGGCTCGCCTTCGAAGTCGATCAGGTAGGCATCGCCCTTGATCACCAGCACCTGCCCCAGGTGCAGGTCGCCATGGACCCGGATGCGCAAGCCGCCCAGCAATTGCCCGGCCAGTTGCTCGACTTCGGCGAGGATGCGCCCCTTGTGCCGCAACAGGCGCCGGCACAGGCCACGGTCGGTCTCGGCCAGGCTGTCCTGGTGTTCTTCGAGCAATTGCAAACTGTGTTCCAGTTGCCCGGCGACCTGGCACTGGCAAGCCTGGAGATCTTCCTGGGTATAGGCCTGGGGCGCGAAATCCGCAGTACTGCCGGGAGCGGCGAGCAGCATGTGCATTTCCCCCAGGCGCTGGCCCAGGAGGCCGGCGAAGTCCTGGAGTTCGGCCAGGGCGTTGTAATGCTGCTCCTGCTCGGAGACGGCGCTGGCCAGTTCGTCGCGGATCGCCCGCTCCAGGTTGCTCTGGGTCCATTCCCAAGCGTCGCCCTGGTTGCTCAGGTAGCCCTGGGCGATCATCAGCAGGTGGTCCTGGCCCTGCGCATCACGGCGCACCACCGAACCCAGCAATGGCGAAATATGGGCAAAACCGGCCTGGGTGAGAAAAGCGCCCATTTCCAGTTCCGGATGGATGCCGCCGGCCACCTTGCGCACCAGCTTGAGCACCAGGCTTTCGCCCACCACCACCGAGCTGTTGGACTGCTCGGCCGACAGGTAGCGCACATCGACCTCGGCCTCCAGGCCCAGGCGCTGCAGTTGCGGGCTGCCCTCGAAACGGATCTGCCCGGCGTCGCTGTCCAACCGGGCCTGGGCCTGGAGCGCCTGGAGCACGCTGCGCACGAAGCTGTCGAGGGCGAAGGCATCGGTGATCAAGCCCACCTGGCGCCCGCGTCGGACCCGGGACATGGCCAGTTGCTGGGGCAAGGCGCTGCTGATCTGGTCCTCGGCCAACAGGCCGAATGGCACCTGGTAGCGCTGGCTGCGGCCCTGGGTGGTGACCTCGATCTCGGCCAGCAGCACCGGATGCTGCGGATCGCCGAAGCGCACGCCATACACCAGTTGCACTTGGCCCACGGTGCTGTCCTTGTCGGCGAACCAGCGGCGCTTGGGCAGCCAGCTGGGCAGGATTTCCTGCTCCAGGGTGGTGCGCGACGGCGCCTCCAGCAACTCCTCGAGGCGTTTCTTCAGCACCAGGGTGGTGAACTCCGGCAGGCTCTGGGCCGGCTCGACATGCCAGCTGGGCATCTGCTGCTCGCTGGCCAGGACGAACCAGTAGAAGCCATAGGGCGCCAGCGTCAGCAGGAAATTCAATTGGCCGATGGGCGGGAAGGCGCTACCGCCGAGCATCTCCACCGGCACCATGCCGGCGAAGCTCGACAGGTCCAGCTCCGCCGCCTGGGCGCTGCGCGAGACGTTGGCCACGCAGAGGATGATCTCCTGCTTGCCATCGGGCCCGGTGTATTCCCGGGTATAGGCCAGGATCCGGCGATTGCTCGGCGAGAGCATCTTCAACGTGCCCCGGCCAAAGGCCTTAGACTGCTTGCGCACCGCCAGCAGGCGCCGGGTCCAGTTGAGTAATGAATGAGGGTCTCCGGACTGGGTCTCGACGTTCACCGACTGGTAGCCGTAGAGCGGGTCCATGATCGGCGGCAGCACCAGGCGCGCCGGATCGGCCCGGGAAAAGCCACCGTTACGGTCGATGGACCACTGCATCGGCGTGCGCACGCCATCGCGGTCGCCCAGGTAGATGTTGTCGCCCATGCCGATCTCGTCGCCGTAGTAGAGGGTCGGGGTGCCGGGCATCGACAGCAGCAGGCTGTTGAGCAGCTCGATGCGCCGGCGATCGCGCTCCATCAGCGGTGCCAGGCGTCGGCGGATACCCAGGTTGATCCGCGCCCGGCGGTCGGCGGCGTAGTAGTTCCACAGGTAGTCGCGCTCCTTGTCAGTGACCATTTCCAGGGTCAGTTCATCGTGGTTGCGCAGGAAGATCGCCCACTGGCAATTGGCTGGGATTTCCGGGGTCTGGCGCAGGATGTCGGTGATTGGGAAGCGATCTTCCTGGGCCAGGGCCATGTACATGCGTGGCATCAGCGGAAAGTGGAAAGCCATGTGGCATTCGTCGCCATCGGCACCATTGCCGCTGGCCTGGCCGAAGTACAGCTGGGTGTCCTCGGGCCACTGGTTGGCCTCGGCCAGGAGCATGCGGTCCGGATAATGGGCATCGATCTCGGCGCGGATGCGCTTGAGCACATCGTGGGTCTCGGCCAGGTTCTCGTTGTTGGTGCCATCGCGCTCGATCAGGTAGGGAATGGCGTCCAGGCGCAGGCCGTCGATACCCATGTCCAGCCAGTGGCGCATGACCGAGAGCACGGCCTTCAGCACCTGCGGGTTGTCGAAGTTCAGGTCCGGCTGGTGGGAATAGAAGCGGTGCCAGAAGTACTGGCCGGCCACCGGGTCCCAGGTCCAGTTGGATTTCTCGGTGTCGAGGAAGATGATCCGCGTGCCGGCGTACTTCTGGTCGTCGTCGGACCACACATAGAAGTTGCGCGCCGCCGAACCGGGCTTGGCCTTGCGGGCGCGCTGGAACCAGGGATGCTGGTCGGAGGTGTGGTTGATCACCAGCTCGGCGATCACCCGCAGTTCGCGCTTGTGGGCCTCGGCGATGAACCGCCGGACGTCCGCCAGGGTGCCGTAGTCGGGGCTGACCCCACGGTACTCGGCGATATCGTAGCCGTCGTCGCGCCGTGGCGAGGGATAGAACGGCAGTAGCCAGATGGTGTTGACCCCCAGTTCCTTGATGTAGTCCAGCTTGGCGATCAACCCGGGAAAGTCGCCGACGCCATCGTCGTTGGAATCGAAATAGGACTTCACATGCACTTGGTAGATCACCGCGTCCTTGTACCAGAGCGGGTCCTTGATGAAGGTCGCGGGTCGGGTTTTCTTCGCCATTGCTCACTCCTGAATCTGTACAGAGGTCCGTGCGCGGGCACTGCCGCCTGGCCCTAGGGCCGGCGGCGCGGCCAGGTCAGTCGGCGCTGATGCGCCAGATGCCGAATGGCAGGGCCGGTTCAAGGCGCATGAACTGGACCTTGCCGTACCAGGTCCAGCGATGGCCGTTCATCAAGTCCTCGCCCTGGGTCGCGGCCTCATCGGGCAGGCCCATTTCCCAGAGCGGTAGCTCGAAATGCGCCTCCTGGGGGTTGAAGGGGTCGAGGCTGATCGCCACCAGCACGAAGTTGCCGCCGTCGGCGCTGCGTTTGCCGAAGTACAGGATCCGGTCGTTCCAGGCGTTGTACAGCTTGAGCCCCAGGTGCGATTGCAGCGCCGGGTTCTGCCGGCGGATACGGTTGAGCTGGGCGATCTCGGCGATGATGTTGCCCGGGGCATTGAAGTCTCGCGGGCGGATCTCGTACTTCTCCGAGTCCAGGTATTCCTCCTTGCCCGGCAACGGCGCCGACTCGCACAGCTCGAACCCCGAATACATGCCCCACAGGCCCGAGCCCATGGTGGCCAGCGCCGCGCGGATGAGAAAGCCGGGGCGGCCCGAGTCATGCAGGAAGCCGGGGTTGATATCCGGGGTGTTGACGAAGAAGTTCGGCCGGAAGCATTCGCGCCACGGCGACTGGTTCAGCTCGCTGAAATAACTGGCCAGTTCGCTCTTGGTGTTGCGCCAGGTGAAGTAGGTGTAGCTCTGGGAGTAACCGATCTTGCCCAGGCGCGCCATCATTGCCGGGGTGGTGAAGGCCTCGGCCAGGAAGATCACCTGCGGGTGCCGGCTGCGCACATCGCCGATCAACCACTGCCAGAACGGCAACGGCTTGGTATGCGGGTTGTCGACCCGGAAGATGTTGACACCCTCCGCGACCCAGCCGAGCACGATGTCCCGCAGCTCCAGCCACAGGCTGGGGATGGCATCGGCGGCATAGAAGTCGACGTTGACGATGTCCTGGTACTTCTTGGGTGGGTTCTCGGCGTATTTGATCGTGCCGTCCGGGCGCCAGTTGAACCAGCCCGGGTGCTGGGTCAGCCAGGGATGGTCCTGGGAACACTGGATGGCGAAGTCCAGGGCGATTTCCAGGCCATGGTCGGCGGCTGCCGCCACCAGCCGGCGAAAGTCCTCGCGGCTGCCCAGTTGCGGATGGATCGCCTCGTGGCCGCCCTCCTCGCTGCCGATGGCATAGGGGCTGCCAGGATCGTCCGGGGCTGCGACCAGGGAATTGTTGCGGCCCTTGCGGTGGCGCCGGCCAATGGGGTGGATCGGCGGAAAATACAACACGTCGAAGCCCATGTCATGGATCATCGCCAAGCGCGAATGCACATCGTCGAAGGTGCCGTGGCGCGCCGGATCGTCGGTGATGGAACGGGGAAACAGCTCGTACCAGCTGGCGAACTGCGCGCGCTCGCGCTCCACATCCAATGGGTATTCGGGACTCAGGCTGAGGTAGGGACGCAGGTCGGCCTCGGCCATCAACCGGGCGCTGTCGGCACTCAAGAACAGCGCCACCTGCTCGGCCGCGAGCAAGCCGCCCAGTTGCTGGTGCAGTACCAGCAATTGTTCGCGCAGCGCGCCTTCGCTGCGCTCGCCAGCCTGCTGCACCAGGGTCCGGCCTTCTTGCAGTTCCAGGCTGATCGGCTGGGCGGCCAGGTATTTCTTTTCCAGTTCGTAGCAGAAGCTGGCGAACTGATCGATCCAGGCCTCGATGCAGAAGCGGTAGCGGCCCGCCTCCGGCACCGGGAAATGCCCCAGCCAACCGTCATTGCCCTGGTCTTCCAGGACCTGGCTGTGCCAAGCGTCCTGGCGTTCGTTACGCCAGCGCACCCGCACCGCCAGCTTGTCATGGCCATCGGTGAAGACCTTGCACGCGACCTCCACCTGCTGGCCAGCGGTGGCCTTGGCCGCGAACTGGCCGCCATCGAGCACCGGGCGGGTGCCTTCGATGGCGATGCGTGGCAGCAGCAAGGCCTGGGACAACGGCAGGTGCGCCTGGTAGTCCTGTTCGGTCGGTTGTTCTGCGGTCATCGAGCATCACCCCTCTGCACTGGTTCTCGACGTTTGGCTGACCGGGCCGACGATGCCCCGGTACAGCGCTGGATCGACATACTTAGGTTCCGAGCCACGCGCCTCGCGGAAAGTTCAGCGCAAGTGACCATCCAGGCGGCGGGAATCAAATGCGCCCTTGCGCGGTCCACCGAACGAACCGGTGCAACCGCAAGCACCCAGGAGGCCAGCAATGAATATCCCGATCCCGGCGGATCCCCCTGATCCGAACATCGACCAGCCCCCCCTGCCGCCCAGCGAACCACCGGCGGTTCCCGAACAGGAGCCACCGGACAGCACCCCCCCGCCCAAGGGCGACCCGCCCATGCCCAGGCCGCCGGTACTGGCCAAGGAGCGGGCATGATTCCGGCGGTTCGCCGGCAAGCATAGATAGGCAGGCGGTATTCAGCGCTTTTCCAGGCGCCGCACGATCAACGGCATCAGGCTGAAGACCATCAGGGCCAGCAAAGTGCTCAATAGCGCCGTGGCCTCGCGGCCCATGCCGGTCGCGACGCCGATGGCGGCGGTCATCCAGAGCCCGGCGGCGGTGGTCAGGCCCTTGACATGCTGGCCCGACTCCTCCTCACGCCCCTTGAGAATGGTCCCGGCCCCAAGGAAGCCGATCCCGGCGATCACCCCCTGCAGCACCCGGCTCATGGCATCGGACTGGGCGCCCGACAAACTCGGCACCAGCACGAACAAGGCGGCGCCCATGGCCACCAGCATGTGGGTGCGCACCCCGGCCGCCTTGCCCTTGTGCTCCCGCTCGAACCCCAGCACCGCCCCCAGCACCGCCGCCAGCAGCAGCCGCAGGATGATCCGGGTCATCTGCCGCGCGTCGCCGATATCGGCGAACTCCGCTTGCAGGGTCAGCCATACCTCATGCCACCAGGCGTCCATCGAATGCTCCTCCGGCCATCCGGGCCCCACCGGTTGCGGGACATGGGCTTCATTAAGGATGGACCGCGGCGCCAGGCAAAAGGTGCCGGCCCGCTGCCTGGACGCCGTTGATCGCCGGCAGCGAACCCTGGCCGAGTGGCGGGCCCTAACCTGTATAGCCATCGCCAGGAGAGATCCGACATGAGCCTGCGCATCGAACAGCAGCACTGTTACTTCGACACCCAGACCCTCCACGAACGCCTGCCCGCCAGTGCCGTGACCATCATCACCGACAGCGCCAAGGCGATGTCGGCGGTGGAGATCAAGGGCGAGCGGATCTACATCACCGAAGCAGAAGCCGACGCACTGACCGTGGCAGGTGCCACCGACGGCCGGCGCCATCTGAAGGCGTCCGAGGGTGATTCGGTGATTTGACTGACCTGGATCAGGGACACCCCCGTAGCCCTGTGCCATCAGCCTGCGGGGCCAGGTCCCCGGGAACTTGCCGGGTGCAGCAAGTTGTCGCAGGTCTCCTCCAACGGTCATCTGATCCGCTTTTTTATCAAATAGCTGAGCCTGTTATGCAAACAGATCCATGGTCATAGTTGCGCGGCCTGATGGAGGCTATGAGCGAACGACCATGAGCGAAAGAATCCCCGTCCGATTAGTAGAGACCTTCGAACCTTCACGCCCTAAACAGATGAAGACGAAGAGCACCGACAAACACGTCTATACCCGTAGTTTCAGCGGCCTGTTCCGCACCCTGCGCATGGGCGGCGCAGGTTTCCTGTTCCTGCTGTTCTTCGGCACCGTCTGGCTCAACTGGGGCGGACGCCAGGCAGTCCTGTGGGACCTGGCGCAAAGCAAGTTCCATATCTTCGGCGCCACCTTCTGGCCCCAGGACTTCATCCTCCTCTCGGCGCTGCTGATCATCTGCGCCTTCGGCCTGTTCTCCATCACGGTGTTCGCCGGTCGGGTCTGGTGCGGCTATACCTGCCCGCAAAGCTCCTGGACCTGGCTGTTCATGTGGTGCGAAAAGGTCACCGAGGGCGACCGCAACCAGCGGATCAAGCTGCAGGCCGCGCCCTGGAGCGCCAACAAGCTGGCCCGCCGGGCCCTCAAGCACACCCTGTGGCTGGGCATCAGCCTGCTCACCGGCCTGACCTTCGTCGGCTACTTCACCCCGATCCGGCCCCTGGCACAGGAGCTGATGACCTTGCAGATCGGCGGCCTGAGCCTGTTCTGGGTGGTGTTCTTCGCCGGCGCCACCTATATCAATGCCGGCTGGATGCGTGAAGCGGTGTGCATGCACATGTGCCCTTATGCCCGCTTCCAGAGCGTGATGTTCGACAAGGACACCCTGACCATTTCCTACAACCCGACCCGGGGCGAAAGCCGTGGCCCGCGCAAGCGCGACGTCAAGCCCGCCGATGTCGGCCTGGGCGATTGCATCGACTGCCAGCTGTGCGTGCAGGTCTGCCCCACCGGCATCGACATCCGCGACGGCCTGCAGATGGAATGCATTGGCTGCGCCGCCTGCATCGATGCCTGCGACTCGATCATGGACAAGATGGGCTACGCCCGCGGCCTGATTTCCTATACCTCCGAACATGAACTGCAAGGGGGCAAGACCCACCTGCTGCGGCCGCGCCTGGTGGGCTACTGCGCAGTGATGCTGGTGATGATCGGCGCGCTGGTCCTGGCCCTGGTGCAACGGCCGATGGTGTCCCTGGACGTGACCAAGGACCGTGGCCTGTTCCGCGAGAATGCCCTGGGGCAGATCGAGAACATTTATAGCCTGAAGATCATCAACAAGACCCAGCAACGCCAGGACTATCACCTGGCCCTGGTAGACGGCGAAGGCTTCGAGCTGCAAGGCAAGACCGAACTGAGCCTGGCTCCAGGTGAAATCGTCGACTTGCCGGTTTCGGTGGCGTTGGTCCAGGAACGCCCGCAAAGCAGTTCCCAGGACATCAGTTTCAAGGTCAGCGATAGCGACGACCCGGCCATCCAGGCCGTGGCGGCAAGCCGTTTTGTCGCGCCGATGAACCGCTGAACCTCTAGAATGCCGTGGCGAGGGGTATCCCGGACCACGCCAGCACCCGCGGGCGCCCTGGACCCTCCTGGCGCCCGCGGGTCGCAGTCCCTACTCTCGCTACCTTACGCATGTCGCACCGATGACCAGACTGGATCTTGCACCGCAGATGAAACGCTACGAAAAATTCGCCGATGACATCGCCGAACTGATCCGTTCCGGGGTCCTGGGTCCTGGCCAGCGCGTACCTTCGGTGCGTTACGCCAGCCAGACCTACGGGGTCAGCCCGTCGACGGTGTTCCAGGCCTATTACCTGCTGGAACGCCGTGGGCTGATCCGTGCCCGACCACGCTCGGGCTACTTCGTCAATGCCCACGCGCCCAGCCCATTCTCCGAGCCGGTGATCAGCAGCGAAGTCAACGAGTCCACCGAAGTCGACGTCAGCGAGCTGGTGTTCTCGGTGCTCGACTCGATCAAGGACCCGAGTACCGTGCCCTTCGGCTCGGCCTTCCCCAGCCCGACCCTGTTCCCCCTGCAGCGCTTGTCCCGCTCCCTGGCCAGCGCCAGCCGCGAGATGGACCCGCGGGTGGTGGTCACCGACATGTCGCCGGGCAACCCGCAGTTGCGCCGGCAGATCGCCCTGCGCTACATGGTGGCGGGGCTGATGCTGCCCATGGAGGAACTGCTGATCACCAATGGCGCCCTGGAGGCGCTGAACCTGTGCCTGCAAGCCGTGACCGAACCCGGCGACCTGGTGGCCATCGAGGCCCCGGCCTTCTATGCCAGCCTGCAGGTGCTGGAGCGCCTCAAGCTCAAGGCCGTGGAGATCCCTGTCCACCCGCGCGACGGCATCGACCTGGGCGTGCTGGCCCAGACCCTGGAACGTCACCCGATCAAGGCCTGCTGGTGCATGACCAACTTCCAGAACCCCATGGGCGCGAGCATGCCCGAGGCCAAGAAACAGGAACTGGTGGAACTGCTGCGCCAGCACCAGGTACCGCTGATCGAGGACGATGTCTACGCCGAGCTGTACTACGGCCAGCAAGCCCCGAAACCGGCCAAGGCCTTCGATACCGAGGGCCTGGTGATGCACTGCGGTTCCTTCGCCAAGAGCCTGGCCCCGGGCTACCGCATCGGTTGGGTGGCCGCCGGGCGCTACGCACAGAAGATCGAACGGCTCAAGCTGATGACCTCGTTGTGCGCCTCGATGCCGGCCCAGGCGGCCATTGCCGACTATTTGCAGCACGGGGGCTACGACCGCCACCTGCGCAAGCTGCGCTATGCCCTGGAAGAACAGCAGAGCGCCATGCTGGCGGCGATTGCCCGGCACTTCCCGGCCCAGACCCGGGTCAGCCAGCCCGCCGGTGGTTATTTCCTGTGGTTGGAGCTACCGCCGCAGATGGACTCCCTGAAGCTGTTCCAGATGGCTCTGGCCCAGGGCATCAGCATCGCCCCCGGGCCGATCTTTTCCCCGACCCAGCGTTTTCGCAATTGCATTCGCCTCAATTACGGCAGCCCGTGGAACGAGACGATGGAAAAGGCCATGGAGACCCTGGGCCGGATCATCCGCTCGTTCTAAGCCGCACCGATCCGAACGCTGAAGGTCCTGCGGACCTTGGCGCAGCCTCGCAGGCTCGGCAGCGGCTACAGAGCCGCTGGGTGTAGATACCCTCTTGCCCGTTACCGGGCAAGCGCCAGTTTCGGGTCATCAGGATGGCCCGACTTGAGCACGCCAAATACGATGTGCAGC